>CAMLRI010000133.1 GCA_946482385.1 uncultured Cellvibrio sp. | reverse complement strand
ATTAATGGCGGCACACCACGGCAGCAACAGCTCATCCAACCCCGGCTTTGTAGCCTACACCCAACCCCAGTGGGTTATTTATTCCGCAGGCTACAAAAATCAACACAACCATCCACACCCTAAAGTGCAACAGCGCTTCCACGCACGCGGCAGCCGCGCATTAAATACCGCTGACTCAGGCGCATTGGTGTTTCGCTGGAATGCAAAGGGCGAGATGGAATGGTTTGCGGCGCGGGATAGGTATAAAAGATATTGGTACTGAAATTAAAACAGGGGGCCAAATGGCCCCCTGTTTTTTTTGTGCGAGTTTTTATGTGATTTTTTGTTAATAACTACAACGCCCTCACCACATACTGCCCATTCAACAACGGCTCATCGACTACATGGCCGATGCTGTGGGATGGGTAGGTTTCGGTTAGGTAGACTTTGCCGTTGCGTTTGATGAGGCGAGTGTCGAATTGTTGGTATTCGCCATTAACAGGTTCGTATACCACTTGATACAGCTCCATACTGTCGCCAGAGCGCAGGCCGTTGTTGCTGCCGCTGTGGATCACAATTTGTTGGCGGCCGGGGCGGGAATCTACCCTGGCCATGTAGGGTTGGCAGTTGATCAGGTTGGCCAGGTCGTCGCTTGCTTGGGCAACCAGGTATTGCACTTGTTTGCCGTATTCTGTGGCCCAAAAACGCGGTGAACCAAAGCCACGGTCGTTGTCTGCCAGGTTTTGCCAATCGGCAAAGGTGCTGTATTGGTGAGTGAACAGCAGTTGGCCGGTTAGGCCATCGCGCACGTGCAAATTAAAGGTAAAAACCCGGCTGCGGTTATCGAGCGGCTTGTTCAAACGCACCAGGCTGCGGGCACCATCCACCATGCGGCTAAAGAAGCCGGGATTTTTTTCCGCGTTGGCAGAACTGCCCGACATATCATCCACTTCGCCGGTAATAAAAAATTGCGCGCGATGCTGCCGTGCCAATGCCTGGGCTTGGGCTGCTGCCGCTGCTTCGCCGCGCTCGTTGGCACTGCTAAAGGCTTGCCCCAGTTGTACCGGTGTGAGCATGCCGTGGCGATTGCGCAGGTTGGCGCCTATCAGCATGGGTAAATGGTTTTCAACATTGTGCAGCGCCCCCAGGTTGCTGCTGGCCGGTTTTAAACGCGGAAAACTGACAAAGGCGACAGATTTTTTGTAGTTGTGCGCAAAAGGCTCCGGGCACATACCGAAACTGGGGTTTACATAACCGGCGCTATAACCTGTGCTATAGCCCCCTGGCGAGCCAGAGGCAAGGGGGCCGCCGCCAACCTGGGTGCTGCCGCCACCGGTGCTTGGTACTAAAACGGTGGATTGCCCATTGGCTACAGGTGAGGTGCTTATTGCTTGTGTTGAGCCGGTGGTGGTAAGGCCGGGTGCTGCACCTGGGGCAGGGCTGCCGGGTGCGCGAGCCAAACCGGGAACCTGGCCCAAGTCGGATAACTTGCTCACTTCAGCCAGCAAAAAAACCAAATCATTTTCCAGTTGTGTGAGCCGCTCAATACTGGGTTTGGCGTTGTGCCATTCCTCGACATATTGTTTGACGGTGGCATCGTTTAAATCGATTTTTTGGCCATCGCTGGTTTTAATGGTTTTTTTGCTGGGCACAAAAGGATTGCTACAGCCGCTGCTGATAAGTATGCCGCACAGGAGCAGCACTAGCGGCAAAAGTTTGCCGCTAGTGCGCATTGATTGGCCGAGAAATGGTTGTTTTAGCATCGCTCTTCTCTTAAGGATGTGCCGCTACAGAGGGATAAGCAGAATTGGTGCCAGTCGCTATTGCTTGGTCGCTGAGCTGGGCAAAATCAGAGGCGGTATAGTCCACCACCAGGCAAGTTACGCCCGCTGCTTTTAAATGGCTGCATTTTTGTATGGCTTGCTGTTGGGTAGCAAAGCCACCTAATTTCAAGCGGTAGTAATCGGTATTTTTTACCTGGACTTTTTGGAAGTTGGGTTCAAGCTCGGCGAGTAACTCGGGATTTTTGCTGAGCATTTGCGCCCACACTCGCGGCAATTTTTCGATTTCGGTAATCGAGGCCACTTGCAATGCGTAGTTGGCGTCTTGGGTGGTTTGCACTTGTGAGCCGATGACTGGTGCATTGGTTGTTGTGGTTTCGTCCAAGGCAACAGGGGTAATACTGGCGGCTATAGGTGTTTCTGCCTGGGTTACGCTGGTTTGGGTGAGGCTCATGTCAGTGGTGTCGTCGGCGGGGGACGGTGTTGGCTGCACGGCTGCTGGTGCGGCGGGCAATGGTTGTTCGGTTGGTGCTTGCGCAACCTGGGCTTGGCCTTGGGGTTGTTGTTCCAGGGCTTGGGATAGCTGCGCCAATTGCCCGAGTAATAAATTCAATTCGCTTTCGATGGCCAATAACCGCTCCAAGCCGGGCTTGAGGTTTTTCCATTCTTGCAGCAGCTGGTCGTATTCCTGCTGCTTGGCCGCAAGGGATTCCTGGGTGGCGGTGTTGGTTGTGGTATTTGCGGATGCCGTTTTAGCGGGATTGGACTGGCAGGCCGTTAAGCAACTGAAAGCGGCGAATAGGGCAACTACAGCGAAAGTTTTTTTCATCATGATGTTCATTTTGGTATCTCGCTTGTTAGTACTTAAAGTCGTGATATTGGGGGTCGCAATAGCTGCCCTGTTGCTTCAAGGGCGCACAGGCTTGCTGTGCTTGTTCCAGCGCTTTACGGTCATCGGCAGAAGGCGTGGGGTAATAGGCCAAGCCGAGTAAGAAACCACCTTTGTTGGGTTTTTTAATGTAGAAGGGGGTTTGCACAAAGTGCTGGCCCATTTTGCGGCGCAGAATGTGGTAGTAAAGTTTGAGCATATCGGCAGTTTCAAAAAAGCCGGCAATAGCCACATAGCCCTGGGCTTCATCCAGTGGGCGCAACACAAAATCCACTCCGGCAATTACATCGCCCTCGGAAGAAAAATCGAGTTTTTTCTCTTCGCTTTTCAGGCTGCGCCTGTCGATATAGTCTTCGTCGACTTTGAGTTGGTAATGGCCGGGTTTGATTTTGGTGAATAAGTAATAGCCATCAAATTCGGAGCGGGTGGAAGCGACAATATTTTGCTTGGCATCTACCAAATGCAGGCCGATATAGGGGGCAGGGTTGTTGACGCCGGCCGTTTCATCTTTTTGGTAAATAATGCCTTCCACTTCGCCGGCTTTTACCACGGGCAATTCCACCTGGTCGACAAAACCTTTGCGCGCTTTAATGGCAACACCAGGGTTGGCGCTGATCATAAAGGGGCCATCCAGGGTGGATTCATCCACAATAATGTCGGTCGTGGTGTTGTTGTACAGTGAGCTTAAAACGGCAACACCCGACGCATTGGTTTTTTCTTCGCGGTAGGATTGCACGGCTTTTACCGTGGCATTTTCCATGGGCGGCTCGTTAGGGTCGAAGCTGCCGTTCATGTTCAAATCTTCAAATACCCGCACCGCCACCGCGCCGGATTGGGCGATGGGGCGGCCAGAGCCAAACATGCTTTGCTCAATAGGTTCGTAACCCAAACTAAAGCGCAGGCTTAGCCCCGCAGACCAGGAGCCATCTTCGTTGTAGCTGGCATTGGTGCTGAGGTAAAACGCATCTTTGTTCCAGTTAAGCCCCAGTTGCACCTGGTATTTATCGGCCAGGGTGTAATAGTTGTAGCGCACCTCGGTGTTAAAGGCGGATGTCCAGTTGTAATTAAAAATACCGCCGTAGGCGAAAATTTCTTCTGTGGGTTCCAGCCCGTAGTTGGCATAAAGCCGGGTGTGCAAGCGGCCAAAATTTTTGCGGTATTGGGCACTGCCGAGCACGCTGTCGGCGGTGGGTTGGGCGATGGATGGATCAATCAGCGGGTCGGCAATTACATCCTGATACCAGGTGGTGCTGTTGGATAGGTGGCCAAAGCGGCTGCCTATGCCAATGGTGTTTTGGAAATATTCGTCGCGGGTGAGTTGGTTGCTGGGTTCCGAGCGGCGCCAGGTGTTTTGGTAGCTGATGGGGAACCAGCTGCTGCGAAATAACTGGCCGGACATATCCGCGCCCATACTATCGGTGGTGATGATATCGTCGTTGATTAAGTCCAGGCTTTCGCTGCGGCGGAAATTAAAACCGTAAGAGGTGTTGAATAAGCGCGTGCGGTAGTTGTAGTCGGTGCTTTGCAGGTCGTTTTTATCCTGCAAAAAGCGCGCACTGAACAAGCCGGCTTTACCCAGGCTGGCGCTGGTGCCGAGGGTGACAAATTCCTGGGTATCACCTTCTTTGGGTTCAAATACCGATGTGCCCAGGTTGAGCGCCAACCAATCGGTAATACCCAAATCCAATACGCTGCTGGCCATTAGGCCGCGTGTTGTGGGGTCGGGGTTGAGCGGATCCAGGTTAAATACAGATTCGCCCACCTCAACCATCGAGAAGCGGTACATGGCCTCACCGCCTTGCACGGTGTTGCTATCGACAATATAGGATTCGGTTTTGGTTTCCCGCTGGCCCTGGGGGCCGTAAAAAATCAATTGGAAATCGTTGTTGCCGTATTCCAGGGGCGTGTCGTTGAATTCGTAGCGGCCTTCGCTCACCCCCAGGCGTTGGTCAATCAAAATGCCGTTGCGGTACAACTCCACATCCCAGCCCACTTGGATTTCGCCGGTGATATTTACCTTGCGGTTGTCGGCCAATTGGTCGGTGGGCACATTGCCAAAACTCAGGCCGCGGCTAATGCCCTGGGTGCTGCCAAAGCCGGCATTCACCGGCACTACATCGCCAAAGGCGTATTCGGTGGCGCGCAGTGGGCCGAGCAAATCCGCATCATCGGATTGGCGCGACAGGGTCAGCCAGGCGTTACTCAGCTCATCTTCTTTGTTGCCGGATAAAAAGAGTTCGCTGTTTAAAAAGGCCAGGTCGTGGCTTGCCAATATGGAGTAGCTGGCAGAGGTTTGGCGGATTTTTTGCTCCTCGCTACTGGCTGTAGCTGGAACCACAAATTCGTTTTCCTGGGCCCAGGTTTGTATATCCAGCATGGGAGGGGAAAAAGCTTTGTAGCCGGAATCTTTGAGCGGCAGAACTGAGGTATTGCTGGCTAGTGCATTGGTGTTGCTATTGCCTTGTCGCGCCAGGCGCAGTTCTACCGGCAGTTTTTCCGCCGAGGTGATCGCCAATACCAGCAGCTCTTCGTTGAGGTCGTAATTCAGGTCAAACCATTGCGCCAGGTCCGCCAGTTCTACATAAAGGTCTTCCCCCAGGCGGTAGGCATCCGGGCTAAGGCTGAAGCTGTTGCCTTTGGTGTCGATTTGCAGGCGGCCATCATCCAGGCGCTTTAGCTTGAAGCGGTTTTTCTCATTGATAAACCAGCCTTCGGCAGAGCCGTCTTCCAGGTTGACGTCTATGGGGAACTCCATGATCTGACAGAACTCTGCCAGACCCAGTTCGACACTGCGCTCGGTTTTAAGGGTAAAGAGGCTGGTTAGCTCCAGGCCGTTGACGTTGGTGCTGAGGATTAGCTCCTCGCCGGGTAGGAAACGGCTGCTACTGTCGTCACTGGTGGCAAGGCTATCGTCAACGGAGATGCCGGCGTCGGCGGTGGATTGGCTGGTTAGGCCAGGGGAGGTGGTGTCATAGCTTTGACGGTTGGCATCCCCAGCCCCTGTATTTAGGCGATTTGTTGCCGCTTCGGGCTGGGCGGCAAGCTGGGCTTGCCGGGCTTCCTCGGCGGCGTATTTTTGCTGGATGCGTTGGTAAATAGCTTGCAGGTTGTTGTTGGTTTGCATCAACTGCGGGTCGGCAGCAAGGCTGCCCTGTGAGCAAAAAGCTGTTATAAAACAAGTAGTTATTGCTGTGTTTTTGAGTTTGTCAGCACTTGTTGTTGGCGGCTTTTTGCTCATCTACCCTGGCTCAGTTGGTCATTTTTATACTGCTCCTGCTGATGGCAAAGGTTTTTTCGAAGAAGACTTTATCGCGAAAATCCTTGGTGCCTTCGTAAACAACACGGAGCTTTCCATCGCCTGCTGCAAAGTCCGCGCCAACCCATGAAAGGTTGGTGGTGGTGGTGCCCAGCTCTGGCCAAAAGTTGTAATCCCCTTGCTTGGCGATCAAGCGCTCCTGGCCGCCGTTGGGGGTCCAGTAGGCACTGATATGGCCAATGACCGAGTGCATACCCGAGCGGGATAGGCTTAATTCTACGGAGCCATCCTTTTTGGCCGGGTTGTAAGCGATCTGGGCATTGTTAACCGCAAGGCTGTAATCCAGGTTGCCCTGTTGGACTACGACCGGAATGGCAAAGTGCAGAACAATATTCACGGTGGTGGAGGCTGCCTGAGGTAGGAAACCCTCCTCAGCCGTTTTAGGCGGTAAGGCTTTAAAGGCCAGGTGCGAACGGTATTCACCGGCGGCCAAACCCTGCGGGCGGCGTATGGCCAGTTTTACCGAT
>CAMLRI010000132.1 GCA_946482385.1 uncultured Cellvibrio sp. | reverse complement strand
CGTATTCCAGGAAGAAACCGCCCATCTCCGGCATAAAGAACATAATGAAACAGAAGGCAAACAGAAATACGGTCACACCCACCAGGTCGTGCACTGTGTAGAAAGGATGGAAAGGCACGCCGTCGCGGGGGATACCATTTTCATCTTTGTTCTTTTTAATCTCGACACCATCGGGGTTGTTGGAACCCACTTCGTGCAGCGCAAGTATGTGCATTACCACCAGTGCCAGCAGCACTATCGGCAGCGCAATCACATGCAGGGCAAAGAAGCGGTTGAGGGTAATACCGGAAATCAGGTAATCGCCGCGGATCCACTGCACCAGGTCTTCACCCACCACCGGGATGGCGCCAAACAGGGACACAATTACCTGGGCGCCCCAATAGGACATTTGGCCCCAGGGCAATACGTAACCCATAAAGGCTTCCGCCATCAGCGCCAGGTAAATCACCATGCCGAAGATCCACACCAGTTCGCGCGGGGCTTTATAGGAGCCGTACATCATGCCGCGGAACATATGCAGGTAAACCACAATAAAGAAGGCCGAGGCGCCGGTGGAGTGCATGTAGCGAATAATCCAGCCGAAATCCACATCGCGCATGATGTACTCAACCGAGGCAAAAGCCCCTTCGGCGGAGGGCACATAGCTCATGGTCAGCCAAATACCGGTCACCAATTGGTTGACCAGTACCAGCAGCGACAAGACGCCAAAGAAGTACCAGAAGTTAAAGTTTTTGGGCGCATAGTATTTGCCCATGTGGGTATCCCAGGCGCGCTGCACCGGGAGGCGTTGATCAACCCACTGCCACAAACCAACTAACCAATTCATATTAAGCCTCCTGATCCTCGCCAATCACAATGACGGAATCGCTCTCGTACCTGTGGGGTGGAATTTCCAGATTGAGCGGGGCGGGAACACCGGAGTAAACACGACCGGCCAGGTCATACTTGGAGCCGTGACAGGGGCAAAAGAAACCGCCCTGCCACTTGTCCCCACCCAGATCGGTGGCACCCACATCGGGGCGGAAGAGTGGCGCGCAACCCAAGTGGGTGCACAGGCCCAACATCACCACAAATTCTTTTTTAATGGCGCGCTCCGGGTTCTGCGCGTACCCGGGTTGCTGTGGCTGCTCGGATGCGGGATCCAGCAACAGGCCCATCTCTTCAACTTTTTTCAAGCTATCGAGCGATTGCTGGGTGTGGCGCAGGATATAAACCGGCTTACCGCGCCACTCAACGGTCACCATGGCGCCCGGCTCGATCTTGCTGATGTTGTATTTAACGGGAGCACCGGCCGCTTTAGCTTTGGCGCTTGGGTTCCAGGAACCCACAAAAGGAATTGCTGCACCTACCACACCCACGGCACCCACTACAGAAGTGGCACCTATCAGCATGCGGCGACGCGTTTGATTAACTGCGTCATTACTCATGACGATTCTCTCCCCTAACGGCTTTTTGACGGCTAGCAAGTCATTGGATTGCCGGTATTGTAAAAACCTTGTGGCGACCACCCAAAAGGCGGGCAATCTTAAAGAATTAAGGCCTAACTGACAAGAATAACCACATAAACACTAAGGACTGATTAGCCCCCAGGGTTACAGGCGGCGGCATTCTAGGGATAAAAAAACGCCCAAGCCAGCCAAGGCTTGGGCGTTTTTGATAATCATCAAGCAGCCGCCAAAAAAGCGGCCAACCCAAAGATTAACGTTTGGAGAATTGTGGCTTTTTACGCGCTTTACGCAGGCCAACCTTCTTACGTTCAACTTCGCGCGAATCGCGGGTAACGTAACCGGCTTTGCGCAATTCAGAGCGCAGGCTCTCGTCGTATTCCATCAGGGCACGAGTCAAACCGTGGCGAATGGCACCGGCTTGACCGAAGCTGCCGCCGCCGCTAACAGTGACGTTAACGTCGAATTTCTCAACCATATCAACCAGTTCCAGCGGCTGACGCACTACCATGCGCGCTACCGGACGACCAAAGTATTCGTCGAGGGGACGATCGTTAACAGTGATAACACCTGAACCCGCTTTGATGAACACGCGAGCGGTAGAGGTTTTGCGACGGCCAGTACCGTAAAATTGTGCAACAGACATGTCTCAGCTCCCCTTAGATGCTCAGTTCTTTCGGTTGCTGAGCAGCATGTGGATGCTCGGCACCGGCGTAAACTTTCAGTTTTTTGAACATGGCGTAGCCAAGAGGGCCTTTCGGCAGCATGCCTTTAACAGCTGTCTGGATAGTGCGCTCTGGAGCTTTTTCAATCAACTTTTCGAAAGTGATTGATTTGATACCGCCAACATAGTTGGTGTGGTGGTAATACACCTTGTCGGTGGCTTTACGGCCAGTTACACGCACCTGGGCTGCGTTGATCACGATGATGTAATCACCGGTATCCACGTGAGGGGTGAATTCTGGCTTGTGCTTACCGCGCAGGCGGGAAGCGATTTCCGCAGATAAACGGCCGAGGGTTTTACCAGCCGCATCCACGATGAACCAGTCGTGTACGACAGATTCAGGTTTGGCAACGTAGGTCTTCATGTTATTCCTGCCTAAAAAAATGTGGATTTAGCCCCTTGAAAAAGGGAGGCGGCATTGTACACACCTAAAGCTCAAAACTCAACCAAAGTTTTACTTAATCCGGTCGGTGGGGGCGGGCCAGGTATTCGTGGCTCTGCATCTCCAACAGGCGGCTCACGGTGCGCTGGAACTCAAAGTCCAACTTGCCAGTGGAGTAGAGCTGCGCCAGGGGTTTGGCGGCCGAGACGATCAACTTGACCTGGCGGTCGTAGAACTCATCGACCAGATTGATAAAACGTCGCGCCTGGTCGTCTTTTTCACGCCCCAGAGCGGGGATATTGCTTAGCAATACCGTGTGGTACTCCCGCGCCAACTCTATATAGTCATTTTGCGAGCGGGGGCCGTCGCACAACTCGACAAAATCAAACCAGACCACATCTTCCGCCAGGTAGCGGCTGCGGATCATCCGCCCCTCCACTTCCAGCTCCTGATCGGTGCGAACCTCATCTTTAACCGCCACCAGGCTATCGAAGGAACGCCTCAGGCTGGCATCCGCCTCTGGCCCCAGAGGGCTGTGGTAGAGCTCGGCCTGCTCCAGGGCGCGGAGGCGATAATCCACCCCACCATCCACATTAACAACCAGGGTGTGTTTATTGAGCAGGGCGATAGCAGGCAAAAAGCGGGCGCGCTGCAGGCCATCTTTATAAAGGCCATCGGGGACTATATTGGAGGTGGCCACCAGGGTGACGCCGCGGGCAAACAAGGCCTCCATCAGGGTGCCGAGGATCATGGCATCGGTGATGTCCGAGACAAAAAACTCATCGAAACAAATAACCCGCGCCTCGCCGGCAATGATGTCGGCCACCCGCTCGAGCGGGTTTTTCTGGCCATCCAGCTTTTTCAGCTCGGCATGCACACGGCGCATAAAGCGGTGGAAGTGAGAGCGCATCTTCTCGGGAAAAGGCAGGCTCTCGTAAAAGTTATCCATCAAATAGGTTTTGCCGCGCCCCACCCCGCCCCAAAAATACAGGCCGCGCACAGGTTCGCGCTCACCGCCGCCAAAACGCTTCAGCAGCCCACCCCAAAAAGACTGCTTTTGCTCATCGCGCCAGGCGGCGACCAGCTGTTCGTATAGCGATTGCAGATGCGCCACTGCCTGGGCCTGGGCCGGGTCGCGGCGAAAATCGGGGCGCTGCAAATCGCGCTCATAACGGGCGAAGGGTGATAGGGACTGACTCACGCTAGGATTCACACCAATAGGTTGATGGATAAAACAAGGCACACCCGGCATTGGGCGCGGCGCACTCTACTGCAAGCCTGCGGCGGCCACAAGGCAGCCCCTGTGATATGATTTATTCCCCCGCACTTCCGGTATCCCCCAAGATGTTTGATAACCCCCTGGCCCAGTTTTTCGGGCTGCTGAGCTTTGGCCTTGGCATTTACTGTTTTTACCAGCGGGATGACCGCCGCCTCAAAATCATCATGTTTGTCATGCAGTTAAATAACTGCCTGCACTTCGCCCTGCTGGGCGCCCCAACCGCAGCACTAAGCTCAGTGCTCTCCGTGGTGCGCACCGGCTTGTCGCTGCGCACCCATTCGCGCCTTGTTGCCTGGCTGTTTATCGGTCTAAGCCTTGGCTTAGGGGGTTGGCTCGCCGACAGCTGGCAGGACATGCTGCCAGTGATTGGCTCCTGCATAGGCACCTATGCGCTCTTTTGCTTGCAGGGCATTTCCATGCGCCTGGCCTTTTTGGTGGGGGCCTGCTTTTGGCTGGGCAACAACATCCTGGTCGGCTCCCTTGGCGGCACCCTGCTGGAATTAACCCTGATCAGCGTTAACCTGCGCACCATTTATAAGCTCTATAGCCAGCCGCCACAGAGCCAGGGCTAACCCAACACCCGGCGTAGGTGCTCTGCCAAATCGCTTTTTAACTGGGTGAGATAGCCGTGAAAAAAATGCCCCGCCTCGGGATACGCCAGTAGCGGTGCTGGCGGCTGCAAAGCCGCTGCCCAAGTATGCACACCCGCCACATTAACCCGCTCGTCCTTGCCGCCAATCACCACGCAGACGGGGCAGGGAAAATGTCCGGCCCGATCGTAGGGATAGCGCTCCACTGGCGGTGCCACCAAGGTGAGGTGGCGAACACCGGGCAAATCATGGCTAACCTGGGCTGCAATCGAGGAGCCAAACGAAAATCCCGCCAGCAGCAACCCCAGCCCAGGCAGTTGCTGCTGCACCCAGACCAACACCGCGCGCAGGTCGTCGCACTCACCGATGGCATTATCAAATTCACCCTCGCTGGCACCCACCCCGCGGAAATTAAAGCGCAGCACATGCACCCCCAAATCGCGGTAGCAGCGCATCAGGGTGGTCACCACCTTGTTATCCATAGTGCCGCCATGCACCGGGTGGGGATGGCAGAGCACCACCAGCCAATGGTGCCCTGCAAAAACGCCGTCGGCCGCCCCAGCGTGCAATACCGCTTCAATATTACCGGCAGGCCCGGCAATCATGAGCGGCTGCTCTTTTTCTGCCAACCAGTTGGCCATGTGCATCTCTCCCGTTAACGCGCTATCGCAAGAATTTTTGCCCATTCTAATGAAGAAATGGACTTATAATAGAAATAGTCAGATCGGGCATTGTCTCATCCGCCAGTGATCAACCTGTAGCCCTAGGAGCCTTTCGTGTATTCACTCAGCACTCTCGTTATTACCGGTTTTTTCTGTCTGCTCATTGGCGGTGGCCTGGGCGCCCTGGCGCTCTATGCGTTTCGCCAACAACTGCTCGGCCAAAACCTGGAGCAGCGCCTGCACCAGGCTGAAAGTGAACTGCAAGCTTACCAGCGCAGCGTAGCCGAGCATTTTTCGCAAACATCCAGCCTGGTGAATAACCTGACCCAAGCCTACCGCGAAGTGCACGAACACCTGGCCAATGGCGCCCTCAAGCTGGCCACTCCCGCCATTAGCCGCCAGATTATCGACTCCGCCAACAGCGCCGCCCCCGGCAGCCCTGCTTATATCAGTGAACAGCGCATAGAGCCGCCGCGCGACTGGGCCCCCAAAACGCCCGGCAGCAAAGGCACACTGAGCGAGGACTACGGCCTGCACGACGACCACAACCCCCGTGTAGTCGCCGAAAGCGCCGACGACTTTGATTTTGACGGCAAGGCCAACCGCTACTAAACCGCTCGCGTTTGCCCCCACAAAACCCCGCTCCGGCGGGGTTTTTACTCCCCCCAGGAAATACAGCATGAAGTTAGCGCGCCTGATGCAGGACCTTGGCTGGCCAGTAGCCGCCGGCCTGATGATTGCCCTGCTCGCCCTAGTGGCCTTTCCCGAGCTGCGCAATGGCCCCGCCAGCCCGCGAGCCCCCAGCGGGGTTGTTTCCTATGCCGATGCAGTGAGCCGCGCCGCGCCCTCAGTGGTCAATGTGTACACCGAAAAACGCGTCGTCACCCGCTACGACAGCCTGCGCAACAACCCCTTTTACCGCCACCTGTACAACAACTCCAACCTGCCCCAGCAAGAGCGCATGGAAAAAACCCTGGGCTCAGGCGTGGTGGTCGACAGCAGCGGCCTTATCCTCACCAACAACCATGTCATCAATGGTGCCGACCGTATTTTCGTACTCTTTTACGATGGCCGCGTCACCGCTGCCAAATTGATTGGCAGCGACGATGAAAATGATTTGGCGGTATTAAAAATCCAGGCGGAAAACATCAGCGCCATCCCCTTGGGCGATTCCGACAAAGTGCGGGTGGGCGATGTGGTCATGGCTATAGGCAACCCCTTTGGCGTGGGCCAAAGTGTCAGCCAGGGGATAGTCAGCGCCACCGGGCGCTGGAATGTCGGTATTAGCGAGGAAGCCTACCGCGAAAACTTTATCCAGACAGATGCCGCCATCAACCCGGGCAACTCTGGCGGCGCCCTGA
>CAMLRI010000131.1 GCA_946482385.1 uncultured Cellvibrio sp. | reverse complement strand
ATATGGACAAGCTGGCGGCCGGCAAGCTGGATTTCCAACTGCACAACCAATGGCTGTTACCTATAGTGGAGCAATCCATTGCAGCCATACGCACCTACGCCAGCAGCTACGAGGTAGACATAGTGCTGCACAACCAGGCGGGGGCGCTTATGGTGAATGTCGACACCCAGCGCCTGCAGCAGGTGATGGCCAACTTCCTCTCCAACGCCATTAAGTTTTCGCCGCCGGAGGGCAGGGTGGATGTGTATGTGCAGGCCCTGGGTGCCCAGGCCGAGGTGCGGGTGCAGGACCATGGCCCGGGTATCAGCGAGGCTTTTCGCGCGCAAATTTTTACCAAATTCTCCCAGGCCGACGCCTCCTCATCGCGCCAGCGCGGCGGCACCGGCCTGGGCTTGGCGATCAGTAAACAATTGGTGGAGCGCATGGGCGGGGAGATAGGTTTTGAATCTGTGCCCGGCCAGGGCGCCAGTTTCTTTGTGCGTTTTCCGCTGGTGGTCATGGGCACTCAGCGGTATAAGGAGTAACGGCTATGAGTAAACCCCTGCAGCGAATCCTCTATGTGGAAGACGATCCCGATATCCAAACCATCGCCCTTATGGTGCTGGAATCGATCAGCGGCTTTCAGGTGTTGGCCTGCTCCTCTGGCGCCGAGGCCATCAGCCGCGGCGGCGATTTTGCCCCCGACCTGGTGTTGCTGGACGTGATGATGCCGGGCATGGACGGCCCCGAAACCCTGCGCGCCCTGCGCCAACAGCCACCCCTGGCGCACACTCCTATAGTGTTTATGACGGCCAAGGTACAACCCCAGGAGGTGCAGGAATATTTGAATTTGGGCGCCGCCGGGGTGATCGCCAAACCCTTCGACCCCATGGCCCTGAGCCAGCAGTTGTTGGATATTTGGGCGCGCCAGGCGCTGTGAGTGGCCCTGGGCGCTGCTAGCGCCCGCTCCAGAGCGCATCCAGGTTTTTAAAACCCCAATCATCGGGGGCTTCGCGCCCGATAATGCGGTCTTTGGTTCTGGCATCGGCCAAATCCAGGGTTTCCTGGATAATCGGCGCGCGGGTCTTGGCGGAAAAAAACACTTTTACTTTGGGCTGCAACAGGGAGCTGTCGCTCTGTTCCACCACCACACCCAGGCGCCCGCTTTCCAAGCGCACCAGCGAGCCAGTGGGGTAGATACCCACAGTTTTGACAAAAGCCTGGAACACCGCCTCATCAAAATGGCTTTTGCTCCACTCCGCCATCTTGCGAATCGACTCGGCCGGCGACCAGCCTTTTTTGTAGGGGCGGTTGGAGGTAATGGCGTCGTACACATCGCACACTGCCCCCATCCTGGCCAACAGGCTAATGGTGTCGCCCTTAAGCCCATGGGGGTAGCCGGTGCCGTCCATTTTTTCGTGGTGGTGCAAAATCACATCCAGCGCCATGGGGCTGACCAATGGGTTGTTGAGCAGTATCTCGGCGCCCAGCTGGGGGTGGGCCTTCATGGTGTTGAACTCATCGTCGGTGAGCTTGCCGGGTTTGTTGAGTATCTGGTGGGGAATGCGCATCTTGCCCAGGTCGTGCAGCAGCCCGGCGGTGCCCGCCTCGCTCACCAGATCATCGCTCAGTTGCAGCTGCCGCCCCAGGGCAATCATCAGGGCGCACACCGCCACCGAATGCATATAGGTGTACTCATCGGCGTGTTTTAGCCGCGCCAGGCTGATCAGGGCATGGGGGTGGCGCATCACCGAGGCGGAAATATCCCGCACCAGCTCTTGCACCTGGCCAACGTCCACCGCCCGCCCCATGCGCACATCGGTAAACATGGCCACCACCGCCTCCTTGGCGGCACCGCAGAGGTGGGCGGCCTGTTGCAGCTCATCTTCCAGGGAGGGCTTGGGCGATGGCCGAACCTGCGCCGCCCCTTGCAGCAGGGACTCCACCTCTTGCTCGGCCTGGTCGCGGCTCAGCGCCTGGCTTTGCTGCTCCACATCCAGGCCGCGGCTGACATCAATCCACAGCTCTTTAATGCCGCTGGCGACAATGCTGTCGAGGTCCTGGGGGTCGGATAGCAGAAACTTGGTGCGCCAAAAGGGATGTTCCATCCAGGAGCCGCAAAACTCGCAGATATACATGCCCAGCTTGAGATCTTTTATGGATATACGTTTCAGCATGGTGGCGCGGGTCTGAGTATGAAGCCCGGCTCAATGGCGCGGGAAATGAGTTGAGTATAGATGCCCGGCAGTGATTTGCTGTTGGTTTTCGCGCCAGCGCCCGCCGGCAGTGGCTAATTCCAGTGTGCCTGCCTATTCTTGCGTTAAGGCGCCGGCGCGTTATAAAGCGGCACCGGTAACAGCAACCCGTCACGAGCGAATTTGTGTTGGCAATGGATAACACCCCCGACATCGCGAGCCGCCTGCTCGCCCTCAAACAGGCCTATGCAGCGCGCCTGCCCGATGAATTGGCCCAGCTCAACCAGCTGGCCCAGGCGCTGCAACTGCCGGCACAGCAGGCCGATGCCCTGGTGCAACTCAACCAGCGGCTGCACAAACTGGCCGGTTCGGCGGGCAGTTTTGGCCTGGCGGAGCTGGGCAAGCTGGCGCGCCAGCTGGAGCTGCAAACCCAGCAGTGGCAAAAAGGCGAGGCTATGGATACCGGCCGCCTGAAGTTGTTTGCGGTGGCAGTCAATGCACTGGAAGCGGCGGTGGATATAGGCCAACCCAAAATGCCCGCTGTGCCATTGGTATCCAAACACAGCGCCAACAAGGCGGCGATCCTGATTTATGTGCTGGAAGATGAGGCCGACCTGGCCGAGGAAATCTGCGTCACCCTGCGCCACTTTGGCCACGAGGTGGTGCACTTTGGCAGCATAGCGGCGGCCGAGGCCGAGATACTGCGCCGCCCGCCCGACTTTATGATTTGCGACATTATGTTCACCCGGGAGGGGCGCGAAACCCCGGCGGCGGTAGCGCAGCTGCAACAGCAGCTGGCGGCGCAGATCCCGGTGATTTTTATGTCCACCCGCGACGACTTTAGCGCCTACCACGATGCGGTGCGCGCCGGCGCGGTGGGCTATTTCGTCAAGCCGCTGGACATCATCCGCCTGGTGGACTGCTTTGAATACTACCTCGACCGCAACCGCAGCTCGCCCTACCGGGTGCTGATTGTGGACGACGATGCCGTGCTGGGCGAACACTACAAACTGGTGCTCAACGCCGCCGACATTCGCGCCGAGGTGCTGCAACAGCCGGAGCGGATTTTTGAGGTGCTGCGCGATTTCCACCCGGAGCTGATCCTGCTCGATTTAAATATGCCCGGTTGCAGCGGCACCGAGTTGGCGCAGGTTATCCGCCTCAATGCCGATTGGCTGCGCATCCCTATCACTTACCTTTCATCCGAGTTGGATATCGACAAGCGGGTGCTGGCCATGGGCCGCGCCGGCGACGATTTCCTCACCAAACCCATGGCCGACCGCGAGCTGGTGGCGGCGGTATCTGTGCGTGCGGCGCGCTGCCGCCAGCTGAGCGATGCCCTCGACCGCGACAGCCTTACCGGGCTGCTCAAGCACTCGCGCATCAAGGAACAGGTGGATTTGGAATTGAGCCGCGCGCGCCGCAATGGCGAGCCCTTGAGCCTGGTGATGCTCGACCTGGATCACTTCAAACAGGTAAACGACACCTATGGCCACAGCGCCGGCGACAAGGTCATCAAGGCGCTGGCGCATTTGCTGCGCCAGCGGCTGCGCAAAACCGATGCCATAGGGCGCTACGGCGGCGAAGAGTTCTTGGTGGTATTGCCGCGCTGCGCCCCGGAAGAGGCCGAGACCCTGATCAACCAGGTGCGCGAGTTGTTTAGCCAGGTGCCCTTCCATCACAACCAGCACCATTTCCTCGCCACCCTGAGCGCCGGTATTGCCAGTTATAACGGCGGCGAGGCCAGTGCCGACCAGCTGTTGCAAGCGGCAGACGAGGCGCTCTACCGGGCGAAAAAAGCCGGGCGCAATTGCATCCAGCTCACCCGCGTCCAGGGGGGCTAAAACGACTGCGCCCGGCAGGGGCCGGGCGCAGTGGGTAATCTGTTTTCAATCCTAGTAGTCGTTTTCTTCGGGGGCCTCTGGCACCGGGGTGTCTTCCACATTGGTGGGCAGTGGCATATCGCGCTTGGTGTCTTCCAGGTAGCGCTCGGATTTTTCGCCGCTCAAAGGCGCTGCGCCGGGCAGGTAATCGCCCTCGTAGCGCGCCAGCTTGTCATCGGCAAAATACACAGTGAACAGGTAGGATTTGATCTCGCCATCGGAGCCTTTGCGGATGCTGTAGGGGTAATCCCAGCGGTCGTCGTTAAAGGTATTGGGCACCAGGCTGTTGCCCAAGACAAAACGCACCTGGCGTTTGGTCATGCCGATCTTGAGTTGGTCGACCATTTCCTGGGTAATGATATGGCCCTGCTGCACGTTGATTTTGTGTACCCAGGGAAAGCGGAAGCTGGAACAGCCCACCAGGCTCGCGGCTAACAACAGGGCGAGAAGTGAGCGACAGGCGAATTTCATACGAGGGCTTCCACAAGCGAAAATGAACGCGGATAATACCCGAACCACGGGAATACTGAAAAGAATTTGGGGGAAATAATGGCAGACGAGAATATTGAACTGCGCAAGGCGGGCCTTAAAGTGACCCTGCCACGGGTGAAAATTTTGCAGATGCTGGAGTCCTCTGAAGAGCATCACATGAGCGCGGAAGATGTGTACAAAGCGCTGATGGAGCAGGGTGATGATGTGGGCTTGGCGACTGTGTACCGGGTGCTGACCCAGTTTGAAACTGCAGGTTTGGTGGTTCGTCATAATTTTGATAGTGGCCATTCAGTATTTGAGGTATCGCGCGGTGATCACCATGATCACATGGTCGATATAGATACTGGCACCATCATTGAGTTCCATAACGACGAAATTGAAGCCCTGCAAAAACGCATTGCCGCGGAATACGGCTACGAGCTCACCGACCACAGCCTGGTGCTCTACGTGAAAAAGAAGCGCAATTAACCGCGCGACAGCAGTAAAAACAGCAGTAAAAAAAGCGGCTTAAATGGCCGCTTTTTTATAGGTTTTTTTTGGTGGATTATTTATTGCACCTCCTTCCCAGGCGCTTAACCAATACTGCTCGCCAGCATTTCCCGCGCGTGGGCGAGGGACTGCTCAGTCACCTTAATGCCACCCAGCATGCGCGCAATTTCCTCCACCTTGGCGTCGCCGGCCAATTCCACCAGGGTCGACTCTGCGGATTTCTTGCTCGCGGTTTTAATCACCTGCAAATGCTGGTGCGCCTGGCTGGCCACCTGTGCCAGGTGGGTTACGCACAACACCTGGCCTTTATCCCCCAGTTGCCGCAACAGCTTGCCCACCACTTCGCCGGTGGCGCCGCCTATGCCCACATCCACCTCGTCGAACACCAGGCTGGGTATGGCCGAGGTCTGGGCGGTTACCACCTGGATCGCCAAACTAATGCGCGACAGCTCGCCGCCCGAGGCGACCTTGGCCAGTGGCCGCGGCGCTTGGCCGGGGTTGGTGCTGATCAGGAACTCCACCTCTTCCAGGCCGGTGGCAGCGGGTTTGTCGAGGGGGATAAGGCTAACCGTCAGCTTGGCGTTATCCATTGCCAGGGCTTTTAACTGTTCATTTACCTGTTTGGCCAGGCTGGTGCCGGCTTTATTGCGCCTGGCCGATAGCTGCTCCGCCAGCTGGCGATAGTGGCGCTCGGCTTGCTCCACCTGCTGCGCCAACTGGTCGAGCTTGGCATCGCCGCCGCCCAGCTGCTCCAGTTCGGCGTCCAGCCGCGCCATAAACTCGGGCAGCTCCTCTGGACGCAAACGGTGCTTGCGCGCCACATCGTAAATAGCCGATAGCCGCTCTTCCACCTGCGCCAAGCGCTCCGGGTCCAGGGTGAATTGGTCGATATGGCGCTCGATTTCCTGCTGTGCCTCCTCCACCTGGATCTGCGCACTGGTGAGCAGCTCTTCCGCGCTGCGCAGGGCAGCGGATTTTTCCGGCAGGTTGCGCAGCAGGTGCAGGGCGCGGTGCAGGTTAATACTGAGGCCCTGGGCCTCGTCGCCGCAAAAGGCTGCCAATTGTTGGCTGCCGCGCAGTATCTCTTCGGCGTTGGC
The DNA here is from genome assembly GCA_946482385.1 of uncultured Cellvibrio sp. The sequence goes on along the minus strand of CAMLRI010000131.1, from coordinate 360 downwards.
CAGGCTGCGCTGTTCGGCTTCCAGCTTGGCCAGCTCGCCCGCTTGCAGGTTGAGCTGCTCCAGCTCATTGGCCTGGTAGCGCAGCAGTTGCAGGCGGGCGCTCACTTCGGCGGCGTTGTCGCGCAGGTGCAGGTAGTGCTCCAGGCGGCTGTGCCATTCGCGGTAGGCCTGGCGCACTTGCCTGGCCAGTTCGCCCTGGCCGGCAAATTCATCCACTAGGCGGCGATGGGTGTCTTTTACCAGCAGCGATTGGTGCTCGTGCTGGCTGTGGATGTCGATCAGCATCTCGCCCAGGGTGCGCAGCTGCTGCAGGGTGGCGGGTTGGCCGTTGATATAGGCCTTGGATTTGCCATCGGCAGC
>CAMLRI010000130.1 GCA_946482385.1 uncultured Cellvibrio sp. | reverse complement strand
AGCACAGCAACATTCACACTAACAAGCTCAGATACAATACGATTTTTTAGTGAAGAAGAAACTTTAGAAGCACCTTCACTTCGCTTTCTTTCAGGAAAGATATCCAAAAAACTAGAACAAATTTACATTAACGTAGACCTAACTCAAGGCAATCTCATAGCCAGCTCAGGTGTCAGCCTTGATGAAGACACAAACAGTGGATCAATATATTTCACGCCTAATCCAGCTGCAATGATAGGCAGAGGGAAACATATACAACCAGTTACTATTCGTGTCTGCGAAAACCAATCCTGTTCTAAGGAATTAAAAGGCAGCCCCGTTACCACAACCATTGAGTATGTTATATCCCCTTCCGACCCTTTTATGCTTCATGTTGCAAAAACTGCAGGCGGCTCAGTAACTCAAAGCAATGATTATTTTGAGTGCACCCAAGAAAATTGTTCGCAAGAAATATATGGTTCTACAGGTGAAACAATAGAGTTGACTGCCCACCCAAAACCCGGCTTTCACTTCATCGGCTGGAGCGGTGACTGCTCTGGAAATACTAGCTGCAAAATTCCATTTATTACCAATGGAAGCGCATCGATTAGCGCAACATTCGAAGCCAACAACTCAACCGATGACATTTGTGACGACCTAACCACGCCAACCCAACCACAAGAAAGCATTATTGAAATAGGAAAAGCTCAATTATTTTTATCTATATGCAAAGGATTAATAGCCGCAGGATACAAAGACACACCTCGAATAGATTTGATTGACGTATTTAATTCTTCAAATATTGTAAAAAGCATTCCGCTTGATGACGCGCCGTACAAAATGTCAATTGATGCCGCAAATAAATTCCTATTCATTTCGCATAAAGATAAAAACTATATTTCTCGCATCGAACTGAACACTTCACACAGAAGTAAAATTTTTGTACCCAGATCAAAATTTAATTTCGATATAAATAAATCCAAAGAGAGCATCGCAGTTACTGATAGCGGCTATCTTATAGCACTAACAAATATACCTGTTGCTCAAGGCATTGGAAATGATGCGCTATGGTTTATAGATGGCACCACAGGGATAAGAGTAAAACGTGATTACCTAATTTTCAAACAGTACTCCTTTATTGCTGGATCTGCCGATAATGAATATTTTGACTTTTCTGTGGGCGCACAACTACTCAGCACTCACGATGAATCGAGCTTACAGTACTTAAAATTTGACAAAAATAACCTAACACTCACACAAACAGGAATGAGCATTAGATATTACAACCAATCATCAGAAGGCATTCATTGTCGGCACGGGGACCTATCTGACAACGGACTCCATGTGGCATTACCATGCCCAGGAAAAGACACCGTTGATGACTACTCAGCCGTAACTGGTGAAATTATTGGGACGTGGAATACAGGCTCAGCAGCATCTAATGTCGTTTTTTCACCGCTCAACACCTTTCTAGGAGTATTAACAGACGACCTATTTATTGATGTATATAATGTCAGCGACCATGAACCTTTTTACCGTTCCAGCGAAGCTATAGCCCACTGTGATATAGAAAGCTCTCAAGATTATAATTTAAGAGATGTCGCCTTCTCTTCTGATGAAAAAACTTTTTTTGGCTTAATTGTTTGCACAGGAACTGAAGAAAATTCAAAGTTAAGCTGGATTTATTTTAACGAAAATCCCCAACCAACCACACAATCCAGCTTCAACAACTAACCTAGATAAAAATTCCCCATAAAAAAACGCCCTGCATTTTTACAAGTGCAGGGCGTTTTTTTATGGGGCGGCATTAAGATTTAGTTAACCGACAACTTAAATAGCGTGCGGGTTTTATATTGCTCGCCGGGGCGCAGGATTATGCTGGGGAACTGCGGCTGGTTAATGGAATCGGGAGCGTGCTGCGGCTCCAGGCAGAAACCGCTGCGCTGTTGGTAGGTAACGCCTTTGCCGGTGAGTGTGCCATCCAAAAAATTGCCGGAATAAAATTGCACGCCCGGCTCTTCGGTGAACACTTCCAATACCCGGCCACTGGTTGTTTCTTCCACCCTCGCAGCGAGTGCCATGGCTTTGTAGCTGGTTTGGTTGATTAAAAAATTGTGGTCGTAACCCAGGCCATTGTTAATTTGCGGGTGATCGGCATTAATTTGCTCGCCAATTAAACGCGGCTGGCGAAAATCGAAAGGGGTTCCCGCCACGGCCATGGGTTCACCTACCGGAATTTGCACATCGTTTACCGCGTTAATCTTATCGGCAAATATTTGCATGCTGTGGCCGAGAATGTCGCCCTGGCCTGCCAGGTTGAAATAGCAGTGCTGGGTTAGGTTGACCGGCGTGGCTTTATCCGTGGTGGCAAAATAATCCACCACCAAGGCATCTTCATGGGTGAACTGGTAGGTGACTGTTACATCGAGGTTGCCGGGAAAACCCTGGTCGCCGTCGGGGCTGAGCAGGGTCAACACCAGGCCGGGGCCCTGGGCATTGTCAAAGGGTTCAGCGCGCCAGGCTTTTTTGTCGAAGCCCTGCAGGCCGCCGTGCAAATTGTTGGGGCCGTTGTTAATGGCGAGTTGGTACTCGGTGCCATCCAGGGTAAAACGCCCCTGGGCAATGCGGTTGCCAACGCGGCCAATCAGCGCGCCAAAATAGGGGCCATTTTGCAAGTAGGGTTCCAGGCTGTCGAAGCCGAGTACCACATCGGCCAGCTGGCCATTTTTATCGCGCATCAGCCACTCGGTGATGATGCCGCCAAAGTTAATAATTTTAATGCTACTGCCCTGGCGGTTGCGCAGGGTGTATTCGTAAATGGTTTCTCCGCTGGGGGCCATGCCATAAATGCGCTGGGAAATTGCCGCTGCTGTTGTCATTCAATCTTTCTCGGTTTTTTTGGTTAAGGTAAATCGTCCGCGCGCTCTTGGCCAAAATCGGGAAAGCCCTCTGGGCTCCATTGCAAACGGCGGATATAGGTGTGGCGGTTGGGATCGGTGAGCGGGGTTCCTTTTAGCTCGGCGTAGTCGCGCGCATGATATACCAGCACATCGGTTTTACCATCCTCGGCCAGGGTAAAACTGTTGTGGCCTGGGCCAAAACGCTGCAAATTTTCATGGGTGGAAAACACCGGCTGGGGCGATTTTTGCCAGGTATTTTTATCGAGCAAATTGGCGTTTTCATCGGCCCACACCAAACCCATGGCATAGCGGTGGTCGGTGGCGCTTGCGGAGTAGCTGATAAAAATTTTGCCGTTGCGCTGAATCACCGCCGCACCTTCGTTAACTTTGTAGCCCTGGATTTCCCACTCCAGGGTGGGCCGGGTAATTTCCACTTCTACCGCCCCCACTTGGGTGGGCGATTCCAGGGTGGCGAGGTAAAGCGCCGAGTTCATGGTGCCCTCGGGGTCGCGCTGCGCCCACACCAAATAGCGCTGGCCGCGGTGCTCGAACACAGTGGCATCCAGCGCGAAAGAATCGCGCGCGGTTTGCACCCGGCCCAGTTCCTGCCAGTCGCCTTGCAGCGGGTCGGGATTGCTATTGGCCAGCACATACATGCGAATGCTGCCGCCCACCCCTTTTTCGCCCGCGGCAAAGTAGATGTACCAGCTATCGTTAAAACGGTGCAGCTCCGGCGCCCAAATGTTTTCGCTCATGGGGCCTTGTTCGTGTTTTTGCCAGATGGTTTTTTCTTCCGCCTGCGCCAAACCTTGCAGCGAATCGGCCACCCGCAACTGGATGCGGTCAAACTGCGGCGCCGTGGCGATAAAGTAATAGCGCCCCTCGGCCGTGCGGTGGATTTGCGGGTCGGCGCGCTGGGGAATCAGGGGTGCCGGCTTAGCAATACTGCTGGCCGCTGCCGATATTTCTGCGGCTGGCGCAGGCGCCTCGCTGCACCCTAACAGGCCGGCCAGGCAAGCCAGCATGGGGTAAATGACTAAATGGCGGATGTGATTCATGGGGCTGACCTCGTTATTGTGCCGACTACCGGGCTTGTTATGGAGCAGGCAATACTATTATATTGCAATATTGTCAGACAATATAAACTAGAAAGCTTAACCTGCCGAGCTGCTTTTGATGAGGAGTCAAAGATGTACCCAACCGTAAAATCCTGGTATCGCCAAGCCCCGGGCGCCTGCCTGCTTAACCTGGTAGGTGCCTGCCTGCTAGGCCTAAGCCTGGTAGCCTGCGCCAAACAACCCAACCCGCAGGTAGATGTCCACGACCCGGTAATGACCCGCGAGGGCGATACCTGGTACCTGTTTAGCACCGGCCCCGGCATTACCATCTACAGCTCCACAGACAGGGTTAACTGGCGCTATTCCGACCGCGCCTTTGCCACCGAACCCGGCTGGGCCAAGGAGGTATCCCCCAGCTTTGATGGCCACCTCTGGGCGCCGGAGATCTACCAGCACCAGGGCAAGTTTTACCTCTACTACTCGGTATCGGCCTTTGGCAAAAACACCTCCGCCATAGGCGTTACCACCAATAAAACCCTCAACCCCCAATCCCCCGATTACCGCTGGGAAGACCAGGGCATAGTGATCGAATCGGTGCCCAACCGCGACCTGTGGAATGCCATAGATCCCGCCATTATCGCCGACGATAACGGTGACATCTGGCTGAGTTTTGGCTCCTTCTGGGGCGGTTTGAAAATGTTCAAACTCAATGCCGAACTCACCCGCCCGGCGGAGCCCCAGGTATGGCACAGCATCGCCAAGCGCGAGCGCTCAATACTGGAGGACGACGACCACCCCGGCAGCGGGCAAATTGAGGCGCCGTTTATCCTGCGCAAAGGCGATTACTACTATCTATTCGCCAGCTGGGGCCTGTGCTGTAAAAAAGGCGACTCCACCTACCACCTGGTGGTGGGGCGCAGCAAAAGCGCCACCGGCCCCTACCTGGATAAAACCGGCAAAGACATGAACAACGGCGGCGGCAGCCTGCTGATTGAAGGCAACCAGCGCTGGGTCGGCCTGGGCCACAACAGCGCCTACACCTGGGACGGCAAGGATTATTTGGTACTCCACGCCTATGAAACTGCCGACAACTACCTGCAAAAGCTCAAAATCCTCAATATCCACTGGGATAAAGACGGCTGGCCCCAGGTGGATGCCGCCGAGCTGGATAGCTACCAAAGCCAGCGCCTACCTTAATTAATTGCCTAAAAAACAACCTAACCATGGGGAAATAATCTGTTTAGCCATGGTTAGGCTCACTATGCTAATGGAGGAGCACCCGGATTTTTCCGGAGCCAGCCTTTTCTGGAAGATGTACCAAAGGAGGATCACCATGCCCCTCGACCAACTGCAAGAAGCACAGCGCGAAACCGCGCGGGAACTGGCAGAGCTGTTGCGTTTAGGCCAGGAAATGGGCCGTCGCCTGGCCAACGAAACCCACGGCGATATGTATGACGATGTGCGCCTGCTGGTATCGCTACTGCATCAGGTGCGCGCCCAGGCAGATGTGATTGACGCCAAGCTCAATCACAACAATCCGGTAGAGCACCTGACCCAACGCCGCCAGCTGTCGCGCTAGCCAATTGCCAAAATCGCGCCAATTACCGCAAATAAGCGATAGCAGGCGCCAGCAAGGCCACCTACAATCAGGCCCCATCTTGATCCATGAGGCCCGGCTAATGTTGCACCCCACTTATAAGCTTGCCCTGGCTAGTGTCGCCAGCCTGTTATTCAGCGCCTGCGGTGGCGACTCCCTGCCCAAGCAAAGCCCCGACAACCGCCCGGTATCTGTAGCCCACCAGTGGAATGAAACTGTGCTGCAGGCCATCCGCAAGGATCGGGTGCGGCCGCCGGTGCAAGCGCGCAACCTCTTCCATATCTCCGCCGCCCAGTACGATGCCTGGGCAATTTACACCCAGGATCAAGCCTACAGCCCCCGCAGCCAGCAGCCCGCCAAACCCCGGCCCTACCTGCTCGGCCAAAGCCGCAACGGTTTTAACTGCCCGCTGCCGGTAAAGCTGCGCCGGCGCGACGCCCAGCCAGCCAGAGAGGAGGCCATCAGCTACGCCAGTTACCGCCTGATTGAGCACCGCTACCAGCAATCGCCCGGCTATAGCCAAACCATGGCCCAAGCGCGGCAGCTGATGCTGGATTTGGGCTACGACCCGGATAACACCTCCACCGACCTAGGCAGCCAATCCCCCGCTGCCCTGGGCAACTACATCGCCCGCTGCTATATCAACTACGGCTTGCAGGATGGCTCCAACGAGGCCGGCTCCCACGCCAACCAGCACTACCAGCCGGTCAACCAACCTATTGCCCCCTTCCTGGCCGGCAACCCACTGGTTAGCGACCGCGACCGCTGGCAACCCATCGCCCTGGAAGTATTTGTCGACCAGGGCGGCAATGTCATCCCCGGCGGTGCCGCCAGCTTTATCGGCGCCGAATGGGGCAACACCCTGCCCTTTGCCCTAACGGCTGCCGACCGCAGCGATTTTGAGCGATCCGGCCAGCCTTACCCTGTGTACCTGGACCCGGGCCAGCCGCCCAGCCTGGCCGATACCAACCCAGCCAACTACCAATGGAGCTTTGCCCTGGTAGCCGCCTGGTCGTCGCACCTGGAT
>CAMLRI010000129.1 GCA_946482385.1 uncultured Cellvibrio sp. | reverse complement strand
GTTAAAATCCACTACAAGCGCCAGGACGAAATCTACACCGGCTGGGGTTTGCACCTGTGGGGCTCGGCCATAGCGCCCGGCACCGCCACCACCTGGCAAAACGCCCGCCCCTTCGATGACGTGGAAGAGGGTTGGGCGGTGGCCACAGTGCCGGTGGTTAACCCCGCCGTGGCCTTTAACCTGATTACCCACAAAGGCGATTTAAAAAGCCCCACCGCCGACCTGAGTTTTGTGCCCAACACCAGCGGCGCCCAGGTGTGGGTGGTGCAGGACAACAACAACCTGTTCTTCAGTTTTGAGGATGCGCAAATCGCCCTGGCGGGTATAGGCAATGCCTCATCCACCCTGGATTTAACCAGCGTTGCCCCGCAAACCAACGACACAGGCCTGCCCGATGACTGGCACCAGCGCGCCAACTTTATGGAAATTTTTGTCCGCTCCTACCAGGATTCCGACGGCAATGGCGTGGGCGATTTTCAGGGCTTAATCAGCCAGTTGGATTATTTGCAGTCCCTGGGTATTACCGGCCTGTGGCTGATGCCCATCACCGAAAGCAGCGATAACGACCACGGCTACAGCGTGATTGACTACCGCAAGGTGGAATCCGACTACGGCACCATGGCGGATTTCGAGCAATTGCTGGAGGAGGCCCACGAGCGCGGCATAGGCATCATCATCGACTATGTGATCAACCACAGCTCCAGCGCCAACCCCTTGTTTCTCGATGCCAACAGTGCCACCGGTAACGACAAGCGCGATTGGTATAGATTTGAAAGCACCAACCTCGGCTGGACCAGTTGGGGTGGCAACCCCAGTTGGCACACAGGGGCTATTGGCTTCTACTACGGCGTATTCAACTCCAGCCTGCCGGATTTCGACCTGCGCAACCCCGAGGTGGTGGACTACCACATGAGCAACCTGCGCTTCTGGCTCAACAAGGGTGTGGACGGTTTCCGCTTTGATGCTACCGGTGTGTTGTTTGAAAACGGCAATGGCCAGTGGAGCGACCAGGCAGAAAACCACCCGCTGCTGGCCGATGCCCAGGAACTGGTGGAAAGCTACGGCAACCGCTACCTGATTTGCGAGGCGCCAGATGCGCCAGCGGACTACGCCGGCGATGACTCCTGCGGCAACTCCTTTGCTTTTGGCAACCAGTGGACCATCCGCGACAGCGCCCGCAACCGCAGTTTGCAATCCGGTTTGGTCAACCAGCTCAATGCCAGCAAACGCGCTGCCATGCCCTTTATTTTGTCCAACCACGATGCCTTTGCCGGCAGCCGCCCAGCGGGGGATTTAAGCCTGGAGGAAAACAAGGTGGCGGCGGCCATCGCCATACTGGCCTCGGACACGCCCTTCACCTACTACGGTGAAGAAGTCGGCATGAGCAATGGCAATATCAACGGCGACGGCGCCCTGCGCACACCCATGAGCTGGAATAGCAACACCAGCAACGCCGGCTTCACCACGGGCACGCCTTACCGCGGCCTGTCGGCCAATGTCGCCAGCCGCAATGTGGCAACGCAAAACGGCGTGGCAGGTTCGCTGCTGGAGCATTACCGCGCCCTCTACCAGGCGCGCAACCAGCACGCCGCCCTGGCCATGGGCAGCCTCAACCTGCAATCCAGCGCCGGCAACAGCCGCCTGGTATTCCGCCGCACCCTGGGCAATGAAGTGGCGGGTGTGCTGATCAACCTCTCCACCAGCGCGCAAAACCTCAGCATCAACACCGGGGTGAACAACGCCGTGTTTAACCAGCTGTTGCCCGCCAGCGACACCACCCACACCAGCAATGGCTCCGGCAGCATCACCATCAATGTCCCGGCGCAATCGGTGGTGGTGATTGGCAACTAGGTAATTGGCAACTAATGGCTTGATGATGGATTAACGCGCAGGGAGAAGCGCCCATAAAAAAAACGGCTTGCGGTGTGAACCTGCAAGCCGTTTTTTTTATGGCTGGTGTTAGTTAGTGAGCTTTGGGTTTAAAGCTTTGTACTTTGGCAGCAGACTTAGCTTTGACTAACGGATTGGCATCAGCTGCAAGAAAATCATTGCACTCAGGAATTAGATCGCTTTCGCGCAGGGTGGATTTGGTAAGAACCCATGCATCGGCTGATGATTCGCCTTCGTCGTACATTTTTAAGGTATTGCCTGATACGGTGATAATTACAGGGTAAGTTTCATTCTGGGAAAACCAGGTAAAGTCGTAATGATTATCGCCGGTGGCTTCCAGGCCAGCCACATCGCGAACTACCCAGTAGCAGTTGCCTGCATCGTCATATTCATCGCCTGCATAGTCGTAAATTGATACTAAGCCTTCGCTGTCGATAACCAAATAAGTAACATCTTCACCCTCTTCGGGATCCACCTCGGTGGCATCCCATACGCCGACAAGCTTGTCGATACTGGCTGTGGTGCGGTCGCCATCAGAACTGCTGCCGCCGCAGGCACTGAGGGTAAATATCAGGGAAAAAATAACAGCTAAACGCATTGTGTGGATCTCCTATCGGTTGTCGTTGTCGTGCTTCCAGTCACGCCGGGGAAGGCAGGGCGGATGGAATTCCGTTTCGGTGCAATTGCTGCGGGGTTGAGTGTGCGGCAATAGTCCTAGGGGCGCGGCATTATGGCGCCAGTGCCATAAGGCGACAAGTGAGCAACCGCTCAGCGTTCTCCTTTCAAAAAACGCCGCTCCTGGCTGTGCAGTTCGCGCAGTTTTTCCTTGTCCAGGCGCGGGAGGCTTTGCTTGAAATCGCCCCAGGTGTATTCCCGGCCGGTGCTGCGGTCGAGTACTTGGCCGTCTACCCAATAGGCGTGGCTGTAGTAGGAGGAAATAACGCTGCTGCGCTGCTCCGGCAGTGCCAGCAGGTGGGTGCCGTTGCTGTACAGCTCCGGGGCACTGCTGCAGCCCAGTACCTCGCGCATCAGGGTGGGTACCAGGTCCTGGTGGGTGGAGGGCTGGCTGATGCGGCGCCCCTGCTTAAGCCCCGGCGGGCGTATCAACAGCGGGGTTTGGGTTTGCCAGCGGGTGAAGTTGCTGCCGTGGCCCCAGAAACCGGCGGCGTTTTCATTGAACTCTTCGCCGTGGTCGCCGGTAATGACTACCCAGGTGCGATCCAGCTCGCCACTTTGTGCCAAGCGGTCGAGGATTTGGCCAAGCAGATGGTCCACATAGGCCAGGCTGTTGTAGTAGTCATTTTTATAGGCTTGGTTGTCGCTGTGTTTGTTAAGCACATAGCCGCCTTTAATGCGCGGCAGTGGCTGGTGCAGCGCAAATTGCGGCGGGTATTTGTAGGGCGAGTGTGAAGATGTGAGGAATACAAAATCAAAGCGCGGCTGTGCGCTCTGCTGCGCCTGCTGGCGCAGGTATTCGCGCACTACCTGGCGGTCGCTTTTGGGTTTGTGAAAGTGCCCGGCGGGCACCCGTGGAAACAGCAGCTGGCGCATGGCAAAGCGCTCCAGGTTGGTGTTGGTGTACACCCGGGTGCTGTAGCCCTGGTTGGCGAGGGTTTCGCTGAACAGGCTGGGGTTGGCGGCGGGGGTCGCCTTAAAAATCGGGTAGTAGCTGGCGTGCAGGCCGTAGAAGAGGCTGAACAGCCCCGGCACTGTGGCCGAGCCGCCGGAGATATGCTGGTCGAAGCGCAGGGCGGTTTCGCTGAAGCGCGCCAGGTTGGGCATGATGTCCGGGTTGAGGGTGTCTGCCTGCCAGCTTTCCACCAGCAGTAACAGGATGGAATCCCGTTGTGCCGGCGGGGTGCAGGCTAAGGGTGCCAGGGGGTAATTGACCACGCTTTTTTCCTGGATGGCAGCGCGATCCAATTGGCCTTGTTGGGCCGGAAAAACCCCGGGAAACAGGCGCGTCAGGTAATGCGCATGCTTGCCGCTGGTGACCGGGCGGTAGAGGGGCAAATAGGGGTTGATGTAGCTGATCTCCGGGCGCTGGTAGCGATTGGCCCAGATGTTGATCGACGAGTTGACCAGAAAAACCGCCAACATAGCGGCGCCAACCCAGGGCAGGGCGCGGCCGCTGCGCGCCAGGGTCATGCGCGGGGTGGCCTGGCTCAGCCAGAGTAAAGCGATGATGCAAGCCAGTGCCAGGAGCGCGGCCAGCGCCAGTACAAAAGGGGGAATGCCCATGCCGGCAAAATCGAGGACAAACATCTCGATCATCACCCAATCCACATGGAAGAAGTAGAGGTTGAAGGTGGCCACATCTATCACCAGGTAAATCAACCACAGCGCCATCAGCAGCGCGTAGAGCGGGCGGGTCCAGCGGGATTGGCTTAGGGGCGCCAGCAGCAGCGCCAGCACACACATCAGCAGGCCGTAATAACCCAGGCTGCTGGCGCGGTAAATCTCGCCCAGCAGGTTGTCCGGCTTGGGCATTACCCACCAGTAACTGCCCAGGGGTATCAGCGATAGTAAAAATACCCAGAGGCTAAAGTAGCCGTGGGCGACCAGATGTTGTTTGTTCAGGCGCATGGCTTTACCGCTAAACAGCGTCTCGATAACGGGTTGATAGCAAATGCTTGCCGGCCCCGGCGCATGCTGTGCCCTATAGGGCGCGCGGGGAGTGGGCGAGCACAGGAAATATCGTTATTGGTTGACTGTTGTTATGGATAAGGGGCCTGGCGGAAGCCGGGCGCTGCGGGTGTCGCTCAAGCGGTTGTCAAAACGACAACAAAAATCACGCTAACCAGAGCGACAAAAGCAAAGGTTTTTTAAGCCGAGGGATCGATAAAACGCACCACACTGGTATTGGCCTGGCGGCTTTTGCCCGCCTGGTGTAACGCCTGCAAATATTGATCCCAGAGTGATTGCTGATCCCTGCCCAGTTGGTACAAATAATCCCAGGTGTAAATGCCGGTGTCGTGGCCATCGTCAAACACCAGCTTGAGCGCATAGTTGCCAGCGCGCTCAATGCGGCTAATGGCGACATCCTGTTTGCCGTACTGCAATACCGCCTGGCCGGGGCCATGGCCTTTTACTTCGGCGCTGGGCGAGTGCACGCGCAAAAATTCTGCCGGCAATAAAAAAACCTCGCTGCCGTAGTGCAGTTCCAGTTGTTGCGATTGTTTGTGAAGCTGAATTTTACTGGGCAGCATTGGCTGTTTTACCTGGGGTCGGCGGGGGTGAATTTTTGTCGAGTAGGCCTTGCTGTGCAATTTACACTTGTCATTAAACTTTCATGACTTTTTAGCAAGACAGAGATTTTAGCAAAGCAGAAAAAATATTTGCCACAGGGCAGGGCGCCCTGTGGCAATGCGGGGGGTTACAAAATATAGCGGCTCAGGTCTTCGTTTTTGGCCAGCTCGCCCAGGTGGCTATCCACATAGGCCGCATCAATGGTGATGCTCTTGCTATCGTCGCCCGCGGCAAAGGAAATATCTTCCAGCAAACGCTCCAAAATAGTGTGCAAACGGCGCGCGCCTATATTTTCGGTGCGCTCGTTCACATCAAAGGCCATTTCGGCGATGCGGCGGATACCGTCTTTGCTGAATTGAATTTCCACCCCTTCGGTTTTTAACAGCGCCTGTTGTTGCTCGGTAAGCGAGGCTTTGGGCTCGGTGAGTATGCGCTCAAAGTCATCGGGGGTGAGCGCCTGCAGCTCCACGCGGATGGGCAAGCGGCCCTGCAATTCGGGAATTAAATCCGAGGGTTTGCTCAGGTGAAAGGCGCCGGAGGTGATAAACAAAATATGGTCGGTTTTGACCATGCCGTGTTTGGTGGATACGGTGCAGCCCTCGATTAACGGCAGCAAATCACGCTGCACACCCTCGCGGGATACATCGGCGCCGCTGACATTGCCACGGCGCGCCACCTTGTCGATTTCGTCGATAAACACTATGCCGTTTTGCTCGGCGGCCTCAATGGCCTGGGCTTTAATGTCTTCCTCGCTGACCAGCTTGGCCGCTTCTTCATCCTGCAATTGTTTAAACGCTTTTTTAACCGTCAGTTTGGTTTTTTTGGTTTTGTCGCGGCCCAGGGATGAGAACATGCTTTGCAGTTGGCTGGTCATTTCTTCCATGCCCGGCGGCGCCATAATTTCTACGCCGACACTGGCGGCGGCTATATCAATTTCAATTTCTTTATCGTCCAATTGGCCTTCGCGCAATTTTTTGCGGAAGATCTGCCGGGTGGAGGATTCGTGTTTGCTTTCCTCGCCGGATAAATCCCGCGCCGGTGGTAAGAGCACATCGAGGATGCGCTCTTCCGCCGCTTCGGCAGCGCGGTGCTGCACGGCTTTCATCGCCTGCTCGCGGCGCAGTTTAATCGCCACATCCACCAGGTCGCGGATAATGGATTCCACATCGCGGCCAACGTAGCCCACCTCGGTAAATTTGGTGGCCTCCACTTTAATAAAAGGCGCGTTGGCCAGCTTGGCCAGGCGCCGTGCAATTTCGGTTTTGCCCACGCCGGTGGGGCCAATCATCAAAATATTTTTCGGCGTAATTTCGCCGCGCATATCGGCGGGCACTTGCATGCGGCGCCAGCGGTTGCGCAGGGCAATGGCCACGGCGCGCTTGGCATCCTGTTGGCCGACTATGTGTTTATCCAGTTCGTGCACGATTTCGCGCGGGGTCATAGAGGACATAAAAAGCTCGTTG
>CAMLRI010000128.1 GCA_946482385.1 uncultured Cellvibrio sp. | reverse complement strand
AGGCATCTATGGCCGGTGACGCGGGCCGCGGCTTCGCGGTGGTAGCGGACGAAGTACAGCGCCTTGCGGAACGTTCCGCGGCGGCAACCAAGCAGATCGAAGCGCTGGTTAAAACGATTCAGAACGACACCAACGAAGCGGTAATTTCGATGGAACAAACCACCTCTGAAGTAGTGCGCGGTGCGCGCCTCGCACAGGACGCGGGTGTGGCACTGGAAGAAATTGAAAACGTATCTACCTCGCTGGCGGAATTGATCCAGAACATTTCCAACGCCGCGCGCCAACAGGCATCCTCTGCCGGCCACATCTCCAACACGATGAATGTTATTCAGGAAATTACCACCCAAACCTCTGCCGGTACCTCAGCTACCGCCCAGTCGATTGGTAACCTGGCCGAAATGGCCCTCGACCTGCGCGAATCTGTAGCCGGTTTCAAACTGCCGGAAGAAGACCTCAGCGAAGGCCGCGTTCAGGCTGCGCAACACGCCATGGCCAAAACACCAGCCATGGAGTTTGATAGCGCCGCCGAGTTGGGCGAAGAGATTATCGACCTGGACGATGAACTCCTGCCCGAAGACGATGTTTACGCACAGGGTTCACGCGCCTAAGTTGGCGCCTGCCACCCAGGGGCGCCCGGCACCGGGCGCCCAGGTTACCCACCGCAGCCAATGGCTTATTAGCCCCGGGGTTTAAGCAAGATTTCTATGGCCTGGTCGCTACGCACACTTCCCTCCCTCACCGAAGACCAATTTACCCAATGGGGTAAGTTGCTGGAGGAGCGCACCGGTATCCAGCTGGTTTTCCAACAAAAGGCCTGGCTGGAATCGCAAATCTCCAACCGCATGCGCGAACTGGGTTTTGAAGACTACGACAGCTACTACCAATTTGTCCTCCAGGGGTTGGAAGGCAAGCTGGAATGGACGCGCCTGATAGACCGCATCGCGGTAAAAGAAACCAGTTTTTTCCGCCACCGCGAATCCATTGAATATGTGCGCCAATATTTGCAGCACAAAATCAACAACCAAACCCTGCACGACAGCTTTGATGTGTGGAGCCTGGGCTGCGCCACCGGCGAAGAACCCTACTCCTTGGCGATGGTAATTAACGACTGTTTCGAACTGGCGCGGCTCAACCCCTATTACGGGATTACCGCCATGGACATCAGCAGCTCGGCGCTTGCCACCGGGCGCAAGGCGCGCTACCCCAAGCGCCGCCTGGAGCTGGCCAAGCCGGAAGAGATCAAACGCTATCTGCACCAATGCGCCGACGGCAGCTACGCCGTGGCCAACAAGCTGCGCGACCGGGTGTGTTTTACCCAGGCGAATATCATCAACGCCCGCCAGCTGCCGCAGGTAAAGGTGGATGTGATTTTTTGTCAAAATTTATTGGTGTATTTCCGTCGCTGGCTGCGCCGCGATGTGTTGAATGCGTTAGTCGACCGACTCAAACCCGGCGGACTGCTAATTGTCGGCCTGGGTGAAACGGTCGACTGGGAACACCCCCTGATGCAGCGCACGGCCGATGACCAGGTGCAGGCATATATACGCACCGAGCAAGAATAATGACGAGGTATGCGCCCCATGGCCGATAACCGCAACTTTGCCGCTCTGGACTGGTTGATCCACGAAATTGGAGAAACCCTTAAGGAAGCTCGCCAAGCACTGGAAAGCTACGTCGAAAACCCCAACGATGCAGCCCGTATCCGCTTTTGCTTGACCCATATCCACCAGGTACACGGCAGCTTGCAAATGGTGGAGTTCTACGGCGCCGCCATGCTCGCCAACGAAATGGAGCAGCTCACCCAGGCGATGATTGCCGGCCGGGTGGCCAATGCCGCCGAAGCGCAAGAAGTGCTGATGCGCGCCATATTGCAGTTCCCCCTCTACCTCGACCAGGTGAAGGCAACGCGCAAAGACAACCCGCTGATAGTGCTGCCGCTGCTCAACGACCTGCGCGCCGTGCGCGGCGAAAGCCTGCTCACCGATACCAAACTGTTTGTGCCCAACCTGGCACCGGCCAAAAAAGTCACCGGTATGCGCCTGCCGGTTACCCAGGACAATGTGCAGTTCCAGGCCATGGTGCTCAAGCTGCGCCAGATGTACCAATACGCCGCCTCAGGCTTTATCCGCGATATCCACCCCGAAGAAAACCTCGCCTACCTGCACAAGGCCTTTTCGCGCCTGCAAAAGCTCACCCACGGCACCGCGCGTTTTGCGCTCTGGGATATCTGCCTGGCGCTGGTGGAGGCCCTGGAAATCGACGCCCTGGAAGTGAGTGTGGCGGTGAAAAACCTGCTGCGCCAGCTGGATAAAGAAATCAAAATCCTCGCCGTGCACGGCACCAAAGCACTCAACAGTTTTACTAACGACGAGCTGATCAAAAACCTGCTCTACTACGTCGCCCGCGCCGGCAAGCACGCTCCCGGCTTCGCCCCGGATTCCAACCTGCAGCGCATCTATGACACTTACAACCTGGAGCAGGCGCTGCTGGAAGGCAAAGAGGGCAGCGACGACGCCCAGGCGATGATCGCCGCGCCCGACGCCGATGCCATGCGCTCGGTGGTCGACGCCCTGAAAGATGAACTCAACATTATTAAAGAAGCGCTGGATGTGTGCCTCAACGGCGGCGATGCCAGCCAGGCCCTGGGCAATGCCCTGCCCATAGTTAAGCGCGTTGCCGATACCCTGGCAGTACTCGGCCTGGGCGATCTGCGCAAACAAATCCTGGAACAGGGCGCCGCCCTGGAACTGGTGGCCGACGCCCGCAGCCAGCTATCCCAGGAGCAGTTGATGGCGGTCGCCGGGCAGATACTGACCCTCGAAAACGCCCTGGACAACCTGCTGCATTACCCGGGTCAGGCTTCACGCGATGCCGGCACAGATGCCGATATCACCCTGGCACGGGCCAAGGACTCCGTCCTGCGCGAATCGCGCAACGGCCTGGAACACGCCAAAGACGCCATCATTGAATACATTGCCTCCCAATGGAATCGCGAGCATTTGCAGCCGGTTCCCGCCATTTTGCGCGAAATTCGCGGCGGCCTGGATATAGTTCCCCTGCCTCGCCCGGCGCGCATCCTGGGCGCCTGTGCCCGCTATATCGAAGAGCGGCTGTTGCAGCAGGAAGCCAGCCCCCAGTGGTCCACCCTGGACACATTGGCCGACGCCATCACCAGTGTGGAGTATTACCTGGAGCGGTTGAGCAGCGGTGCTCCCAAAGAGGAAAACGACCTGCTGTTGAGCGTGGCCGAAGACAGCGTGGCCGCCCTGGGCTATGCCGTGGCCAAAACCAGCCGCGCCGCCCCCGAGCCCCTGCTGCCCGACCACAACCTATCCGAACCCGCCGGCGACAGCCCCAGCCTGGACGAATCTGCCGCCGCCGAACTGCTCAGCGCCGCCTACCAGGGCGCCCTGGACGAAACCGCCGATAGCAGCCCGGAGGCCGATGCTGCCGCCGAACAACTCTCGGCGCTCTACGCCCAGGCCGACCAGGCACCTGCTGTCGACACCCAGGTCGACAAGCTGGCCGATGAACTCAGCTCGGTCTACAGCGAAGCCATAGATTCAACTGCGGACAGCGCCCTGGACGAAGCGGAAGAAACAACCGCCCCTGCAAACCTGGCCGGGACAGCCGAGGACGGCAGCGAAGAGCCGCAACTCATCGCCACCAACCAGGCGCCGGTAATAGAGCGCAACAGCGAAGATATAGACGACGAAATCATCGAGATCTTCATTGAAGAAGCCGGCGAAGTCACCGAAACCATCGGCGAATACTTCCCGCGCTGGGCCAGCGATTTTGCCGATAACGAGGCCCTCACCGAATTCCGCCGCGCCTTCCACACCTTAAAAGGCAGCGGCCGTATGGTCGGCGCCAACGAAATAGGCGAGCTGGCCTGGTCGATTGAAAACATGCTCAACCGCATTATCGACCACAGCATCGAACCCCAGGCCATACATGCCAGGCTGATTGAACAGGTACGGCAACTGCTGCCGGATATGATCGAGGCCTTCCGCCTCAATCAGCCAAACCCCCATGCCCAACGGGCGGAAACCTATCGCCGGCAGGCCCAGCAGTTAGCTCAGGGGCAAATCCCTGCCGACCTGACTGACGTCCAGGACGAAGCCCTGCCCAACCTGGCCGCCAACGAAGCCGCCATAACCCCAGCGGATGCAGAAGAAATCCCTGCCGCTAGCGATGAAACGGACGACGAAATCACCCTGACTGTCGAGGCCGACACCGCAACCCAAGACGAACAGGACCTGGACGACCCGGACGCCCAGCTGTGGGATATCTTCGGCGCCGAAGCCCTGATGCACCTGGAGACAGTGGCCGAATTTATCGCCCTGATGGAAGCCGAAGCGCCGATTTACGAGCCGCCCAGCGAAGCCACCCAACGCGCCCTGCACACCCTCAAGGGCAGCGCCCATATGGCCGAGATCACCCCGGTGGCCGAATTGGCAACGCCCCTGGAAAGGTTCGTCAAAGAGCTGCGTTCCTACCAGGTCAATATCAACGACGACATACTGCAGTTGCTGCGGGATGCGGTCAGCTACACCCAAATCGCCCTCGACCAGATTAAAGCCGGCGAAACCGTGCAGATACCACGCCTGCACCAATTTATTGCGCGGGTGAATGAACTGCGCGACATCCACGTCGCCCCCCTGGTGCGGCAACAGGAGCTGGACGAAAACGGCAAACGCCCGGTGGACCCGGAACTGCTCGCCATTTTTATGGCCGAGGAGATGAACCTGCTGCTGGATGCCGACCAGATTATTGCCCGCTGGCGCCTCAACCCCGCCGACACCCAACAGCTGGTACCGGTAATGGACGAGCTGCGCAAGCTGACCCTGGCAGCGGCCCACGCCTATTTGCCAGTCATGGCCGAGCTGGGCGAGAAGCTGCACAGTGTCTACGAGGCGCTGCTGACCCACCATTTGCAATGCAACGACCACCTGTGCGATACCCTCAACCACGCCCACACGGCGCTGCTCGACATGGTCGATGCCATAGCGGCCGGACAAAACCTGCAGGCGATTCCCGAGGCCATCAACAGCGAACTGGATGAGCTGCTCAGCACCGAGGTAGTCACCTTGGCCAGCCTGGCGCACCAGGCCTTCCAGGTAGAGGACATCAACCTGGAGGCCCTGCCCCTGGTTGAAGAAATCAGCTACGAAGCCGAAGCCGAAGCCGAAGCCGAAGCCGAAGCCGAAGCCGAAGCCGAAGCCAGCGAGGATAAGCTGCCCGAACTGCTGGCCGAGGATTCAAGTGTCGACGAAGTCCTGCAGCTGGACGACAGCGACCAGCTGCCAGAGGCGGATCAGGATGAGGAGCTGCTGCTGAGCGAGCTGTTCGCCACCGAGGAAGCCCAAGCCGCCGCTGCAGATGAATTACAAATGCCCACCGCAGACGAGCTGGTTGTGGAGGTAACAGCCCCGGCAGCGGAAGAACCCGCCATGCCAGAAGTGCTGGAGCTGGAAGACGCCGAAGAGCTGCTAGCGCTCGAGGAGCCAGTTGTACTCGAAGAGCCAGTGGCATTTGAGGAAGCTCTAGTTATTGAAGAGCCGGTTATCGAAGAACCGGCGATACTAGCGGAACCCCTGGAATCCGCAGAGTTTGAGGCTCCCGAGGCAGAAACAACGTCTATCCCAGAGGCCCTGGTGGAAGACGAGCTGGCCGAAGAGGAACTGGCCGAGGATCAAGTCATCGCCGAACCGGCAATGGCCGCCCCCAGCTACAGCACCAGCTATGCCGCCGAGCAAGCCACGGATGAAGATGCAGAACCCGAACTACAAGCCAGCGCCGAGGCTGACGAAGACTTCGACGCCGAGATTGTGGAAATCTTTATCGACGAAGCCGGCGAGCTGCTGGAAGACATAGATCGCGCCCTGCAAGACTGGCAGGACGACTGGAACAACAGCGACAGCGTGGAAGAGCTCAAACGCTGCCTGCACACCTTTAAAGGCGGCGCGCGCCTGGCCGGGCTGATGGATTTGGGCGACCTGTCGCACAACTTTGAAACCATGTTGATCGACATGGACCGCGATACCGAGCTGGATCAAGCCTTCTTCAATCGCGTCCACGAATATCAGGATCAATTGCACGCCGGCGTGGAACAGGTGCAAGCGCGCCTCAACGGCGAGGCCCCGGCGCCCGCCGCACCGGCCAAAGCCGCTGCCCCCGCGGCCCCAGCCGACGACTATGTCAGCGTCGACGAGGTGGTCAGCGATATACGCCCGACAGCCGAAGTGCCCCACAGCCCCGCCGAAGATATGCCGGCCGAGCGCCCCACTTACAGCAAACCCACAGTGGTGGTGGACAACACCCGCGATTACAGCAGCGGCGATAGCTCCACCCCCGGTGGCAAACCCAATGTGCTTACCTTCGCCCCCAAAACCAAGCCGGCGCCCACCAACCTGCCCAAGGTGCCAGGCGCAGAATTTGGCGGAGTGCGCGGCGTGCCCGGTGGCCCCGGCGCCCAGCCGCAACACTTGGCCGCGCGCCGCTCCGGCCCGCAGGAAGTGGTCAAGGTATCCGCCGAGCTGTTGGAAGAACTGGTTAACCTGGCCGGTGAAACCTCCATCAGCCGCGGCCGTATGGAACAGCAAGTCAGCGA
>CAMLRI010000127.1 GCA_946482385.1 uncultured Cellvibrio sp. | reverse complement strand
CGTGCCGACCACATGATATGCACCACATCGCCATTTTTGCGGATATAGCGGTTTTCAAAATGGTACAGGTGCTCCCCGGCGTTGATCCGCTCCACGGTGCGCAGGGTGCGCTCGTGATCTTCGGGGTGCATCAGGTCCAGCATCTGCCGCCCCAGCATTTCCTCTTGGCGGTAGCCAAAGGTCTGTTCGCAGCTGGGGCTCACATAAACAAAATGGCCGTCCCTATCCACCACGCACACTGTGTCCAGCAGTAAATCCAGGTATTGGCTCAGGGGTGGGTAGGGCATGTGGCTCATACATCTCTCGGTGTTGGTGCGGTGCAGCCAGCTGAGCATACTACTTTTTGTTGTCACATTAATATTGCTTGCGCCACCGGGGTGGTTTCACTGGTATCCAAGAATAGCCTACACAGGTTGCCCTGCGGGGGATTTGCCTCTAGGCTTGCTCGCTCGCTATGGCTATCCCCCTTGCCTGTTGCCCCATCTACCCATTACTTACCGCTAAAAAGGATTGCGTTATGCATAATCGCTCACGCCTGCTAGCCCCCTTTGCCCGCATCTGGTTGCTGGGCTTATTCCTGGCCATACTCGGCCTGGCCGCCTGCCAGAACCAGTCGGCGCTGGAGCAGGCACCTGGTTCGGTTCCAGACTCGGCCATAGACCCGGCCCAGGTAGAGATTATCAAAAGCCCCAACGACGACCGCCAATACGCGGCCATGCGCTTGGCCAATGGCTTGCAGGTGGTGTTGGTGTCCGATCCATCCCTGGAAAATTCGGCCGCCTCTTTGGCGGTGGGGGTGGGCAGTGCCCACAACCCGCCCGAGCAACTGGGCCTGGCGCATTACCTGGAGCACATGCTGTTCCTGGGCACCGAAAAGTTTCCCGAGCCGGATGGCTTTATGAAGTACACCCAGGCCAACGGCGGCATGACCAATGCGTTTACCGCTTACGACAAAACCAATTATTTATTCCAAATCAACGCCGGCAAGTTTGATGAGGCCCTCGACCGCTTCAGCGATTATTTTAAAAAGCCAACTTTCGACCCCCACTACAGCGATAAAGAGCGCAATGCGGTGCACAACGAGTGGTCGCTGCAAAAAGCCCAGGACGGTTGGAATTTATTTGCCCTGATGGGCGTCACCGCCAACCCCGCCAGCCCGGCGGCAAAATTTAATATCGGCAATTTGGATACTCTGGGCGATAAACCCAACTCCAAGCTCCACGCCGAAATGCTCGCTTTTTACCAGCGCTACTACTCCGCCAATATCATGAAGCTCACCCTGGTGGGTAAGCAGCCACTGGCTGAATTAAAAGCCCTGGCGGAAAAACATTTTGCCGCTATCCCCAACCACAATATCGAGCTGCCCAAGGTCACTGAGCCAGGCCTCAGCCAAGGGCAAATGGCCCAGGCGATTTATTACAAACCCATTAAGGATATGCGCGCCCTGTATGTGGAATTTCCCATTCAATCCAACAAACACCAGTGGCGCCTTAAGCCCAATGAATATGTGAATAACCTGATCACCTCGGAAGAGCCGGGCACCCTGGGCGAGCAGTTGCGCAGCAAAGGCCTGGTGAATATGGTCACGGCGTTTGTCGAGCCGGATGTATACGGCCCCGATGGTATTTTGCGTATCCAGGCCGAATTAACGGACGCCGGTTTGCAGCAGCAGGATGAAATTATTGCGGCGATTTTTGCCTATATCGAACTGATCAAACGCGAAGGCCTGGATAAAAATTATTACCGCGAACTGCAAGCCATGCGCAGCAAGGATTTCGACAACGCCCCCAAACCCCAGCCGGTGCAACAGGCGGTGGGTTTAACCATGGCACAGTTCGATCTGCCAGTGGCCAATTTGCTCAACGCCGATTATGTGTACGAGCGCTACGACGCCAAGGCCATTAAATCCTTGTTGGCACAATTGCAGCCAGCGCGCGCGCGCATCTGGTACATCAACCCGGGTGTCACTGCCGATAAAGCTATTCCCTATTTCGATGGCCGCTACAGCCAGCGCGCCATAAGCGCCGAGGAATTTTCCCGCTGGCAAACCCTGGCCGCCAAGCACCAATTCAAACTGCCGCCACTGAATGATTTGTTTACCGATAAACCGGCACCAATTGTCGATAACACCTACCTGAAGCCACACCTGGCCTACAGCGCGGCGGGTGTGGAAGCCTTTGTGGTTCACCCGGAACACTACCGCGAGGACAAAGGCCAGCTGGCACTGCAAATTAATGTGGCTTTCGCCAAGCAATCGGCGCGGCAAGTGGTACTGGCCGAGTTGCTCAACGAAGTATTTAACAAGCAACAGGTCACCCTGATCGACCGCGCCGGGCGCGCCTCCCTGGGGGTGGAATTAAAGCTGACCCAAACCAATTCCCAAGGCATTTTTATTTCCGGCTACACCAGCAAGCACGAACAATTGCTCAACCAGTTGCTGCAAGGCTTTGTGCAATTGCAAGTCAGCGAGCAGCAATTTGCCGAAGCCATGGATTCGCTGCAAAAAGCCCTGGCTAATCGCAAAAAAGACCATGTGTTCCGCCAGCTGTTTGCCTTGCTCGGCTGGGCGACAGTCAAAAATGGCTACACCACCGATGAACAATTGGCGGCCTTGACCAGCGTGAAGCGCGAGGATTTATTGGCCTACCATCAAGCGGTTAAGGCAGATCCACTGCTGCGTATTTTTGCTGCCGGTAATTACAGCGCAGCGCAAGTCAAACACCTGGCGCAAACGGCGGCGCAATTAATGCCTGGTGCGCGCCTGCCGGAGCAGCGCGCGCTCAACCAATATCGCATTCCCGCGCCCACCCAACCACTGCTGGTGAGCGATGAGGTGGAGCTGGCCGATAGTGCACTCCTGCAAACCTGGTTCCGCCCCGCCAAATCCGATGCCGAGCAGGCACAACTGGCGGTGTTGGATGCCCTGCTCGGCAACGCCTTCTTTATGCAGCTGCGCACCCAGGAACAACTGGGCTATGTGGTGACCAGCCAGCCCTATACGGTGGATGAAGTGCCCGGTTATTTCATGCTGGTGCAAAGCTCCAGTGTTGACCTGCTCCATATCAAAGCGCGCATGGATAAATTCCGCGAGGAATATTTGCCCCTGCTCAAAGCTATAGATCCGGCCGAAATAGAACAGGCCAAGCAGGCACTGATCGCCAATATCGAACAAAAGCCCACGGATTTTTACGCCGAAGCGGCGCGTTACCAAAGCGAATTCTGGCAGGGCAAATACGCCTTCGATGCCCGCGACCGTCACCTGGCAGCGCTGCGCCAAGTCACCAAAGACGATTTGGTAAATATCTATCGCCAACTCTTGCAAGGCAACAACAGTGGCACAGTGCTATTGCAACTGCGCGGCACCAACTTTAAAACCAAACCCTACGCCAAGCTGGGCAATCCCTAACGGCTGTTTTATCTGGAACCTGTGGTTATGAATGCAAACAAAAGTGATGACGACATCTATTGGGATCTGGTTGAGCAATTTATCGAAGGCGCCAACCAGGCCTGCGAGCAAGCGGACCCAGGTATAGTGGCCGCGGCCCTGATGAACGCGGCCGCTCGCTTTAATACCTTTGCTGTGGCCCACGCCTCCCTCGACAAGCATGAGTTTGCCGAGGATGTGGAAGGCACCACCAATTACTTGAGTGGTCGTTTCCGCGATTTTTTAAAAGAGCATATGCAAGACTACAGCGATAACTACACCCAATTGATTGGCGCCCGCGAGCTGCCAGACGAACACTGATCGCGATTACAGGCGCAAACATTCGTGGTAGCAAGCAATACAACAGTAGGGCCAGGCCCGGCGCCGGTCGTTATTATCGGCGGCGGCCCTGCGGGCTTAATGGCGGCGGAGCTGATTGCGGCGGCCGGTTATGCTGTCGATCTCTACGATGCTATGCCCTCGGTAGGGCGCAAATTTTTGCTCGCTGGTGTGGGTGGCATGAACATCACCCACGCCGAGCCTTTTGCCGCGTTTGTGCAGCGCTATGGCACTGCGGCTGAATGGCTGGAACCTATGCTGCGCGAGTTCGATGCCCCGGCCCTGCGCGCCTGGGCAGCAGGCCTGGGTATTGAAACCTTTGTCGGCAGCTCCGGGCGAGTCTTCCCGCGCGATATGAAAGCGGCGCCGCTATTGCGTGCCTGGTTGCATCGCCTGCGCGAGTTAGGTGTGCGCATCCACCCGCGTCACCGCTGGCTGGGCTGGAATGAGCAGGGGCATCTGCATATTCGCACAACAACCCAGGAATCCATTTATCTACAACCGGCGGCAACCCTCTTGGCGCTAGGCGGTGCCAGCTGGCCGCGCTTGGGTTCCAATGGCGATTGGGTCGGGTTGTTGCGTCAACGCCATCTTGTGGTGAGTGAGCTGCAAGCCAGCAACTGCGGCTTTGAATGCGATTGGAGCCAAGCGCTGCGCGATCAACAGGCAGGTTCACCGCTGCACACCTGTGGTTTTCGTGTGTGCGATGAGCAGGGCCAGCATATCGCCTTGCGCGGCGAAGCTATTATCGCCGCCTATGGTATCGAGGGCAGTGCTATCTACGCCCTTTCCGCGCCGCTGCGCGCGCAATTACAACAGCAGGGCTATGCGCAGCTGCTAATAGATTTGTTGCCCGATAGCCCACTGGAAAAAATCCAACAGCAATTGCTAAAGCCGCGCGGCAAAAATTCCCAAACTAATTTCCTGCGCAAACAATTGCATTTGCCACCTCTTAAAATCGCGCTGTTGCGGGAGCTGGCCAGCAAAGATCAATGGTGTGATCCGCTGCAATTAGCTGCACTCATTAAAGCGCTGCCGCTAAGGCTCACTGCCACCCGCCCTATCGCCGAGGCCATCAGCAGTGCCGGCGGCATAGCGCGGCAATCCCTCGATGACGGCTTAATGTTGCGCGCAATGCCGGGGGTATTTTGCGCTGGTGAAATGCTCGACTGGGATGCCCCCACCGGGGGCTATTTGTTGACTGCCTGTTTTGCCACTGGCCGCGCGGCAGCAAAGGGCTTGTTGCAGTTTCTGCAAGGCCAGCATCCATGAAGCGTTTATTGATTGTCGGCTATGTGTGGCCGGAGCCAAATTCCTCGGCGGCAGGTACACGCATGTTGCAGCTGATCGAATTTTTTCGCGCCCAGCAGTATCAGGTGGTATTTGCCTCGGCGGCGCAGTTATCGCCTCACCGTTTTGATTTAAGCGCGATAGATGTGGAAGAAAAATCCATAGCGCTCAACTGCTCCAGTTTCGACGACTATGTGCGTGAGCTGCAGCCGCAGCTGGTGTTGTTCGATCGCTTTTTTACCGAGGAGCAATTTGGCTGGCGGGTAGAGCAGGCCTGCCCCCAGGCGGTGCGGCTGCTGGACACCGAAGATTTGCATTCACTGCGCGCCCTGCGCCAACACTTGCTAAAGCAAACTCAGCAGCAACTGCCCCGCGGCCAGGTTGCGGGGCCAGTGTTGGCAACCGCTGCCGACTTGTATCCGCTGTTGTGCGATAGCGATATAGCCCAGCGCGAATTGGCGGCAATTTATCGCTGCGATTTAAGTTTGATGATCTCCGACTACGAAATCACTTTGCTGCGCGATTACTTCCAGGTGCCCGAGGCGCTTTTATGCTATTGCCCGCTGCAATTAACCGGGGCTCCGGCGCCCGAGAATTTGCCCGGCTTTGCCGTGCGCCAGGGGTTTATCAGCATCGGCAATTTCCGCCACGAACCCAACTGGGATGCGGTGCTCTGGTTAAAGGAACAACTCTGGCCCGCTATCCGCGCCCAACTGCCCCAGGCAGAGCTGCATATCTACGGCGCCTACCCGCCGCCCAAGGCCACCCAGCTGCACAATCCCCGCCAGGGCTTCATGGTAAAAGGCTGGGCCGAATCGGCGGCACAGGTGATGCAGCAGGCGCGCGTCTGCCTGGCACCGCTGCGCTTTGGCGCCGGCATCAAAGGCAAACTGCTCGATGCCATGAGCCAGGGCACTCCCTCGGTCACCACTAGCATAGGCGCCGAAGCCATGGCCGGCGATTACCCCTGGCCGGGTGCAGTGGCCGATGATGTCGATAGCATGGTGGCCGCCGCCCTGCGCCTCTACACCGGCGAATCTCACTGGCGTGAAGCTCAGCAGGCCGCGGCTGTGCTCCTGCAGGCGCGCTATGGCAGCAATCAAATCTCCACCCATTTACACACGCGATTGACTCAGCTGTGTGCCAACCTGGAGCGCGAGCGCCAGCAAAATTTCATCGGCAAAATGCTGCGCCACCAGTACCACCAAAGCCTGCGTTTCAAAAGCCTGTGGATAGAAGCCAAAAACCGCTCCCACTAAAGTACCTGCCAGCTTTCTCCCGCTAAATCCCCCGCGCCAGTTTGCGCCAGTTCACTTTGCACCCGCCAAGTGCCACCCAATTTGCCGTTTTGGGCGTTACCTTTTTTCACATTTTTAAAATGCATACGTATGCATTTTTCATTTTTTTTACGCGGCCAATTTGCATACGTATGCAAATTGCGCCCTGGCAATCGACGCTTATAGACTGAATTGTGGCCGTCTTCCCGACGGTTGCGTTTCTATAAATAGCGATAAGAAAACGATTTCAAAACTGCACCCCAAAGGTGCTGCGTGTAAAAGTTAAAAACTAAAAAAAGAACCTA
>CAMLRI010000126.1 GCA_946482385.1 uncultured Cellvibrio sp. | reverse complement strand
AACTTGTGACCCATGCCTTGTAAGGGCATTGCTCTACCAACTGAGCTAACCGCCCAAGACCAAGCTTTGCAGCCTGTACCTTGTTGGTGGCGCGTATTCTAATCATCAAAAAGCCTAGGTCAACCTTTTTTTACCGGCTTGTTGCAAAAACCCTAAAAAAATTAAAAACCGGTGAAAAAACAAACGCTTGCGCACAAGTTTTGCACTTGGCAGGCAATCATTCCCGCGCTTGCGAGGGAGTTGTTATACTCGCACCACTTTATTCCTGCGAGATATTTGCCGTGATGCGATTTCCCATTCCCACTCAGCGTTGGGGCTTTAATCAGCTGCTGCAAGCTTGTTTAGGGCTGTGTTTGTACCTGGGGGCAGCCGATCTGGCTATGGCCTCTATTGATGTGCGCGAATTTAAAAATGATGTCGAGCGGCAGCGCTATGAAAGTTTTATTGAGGGCATGCGCTGCCCCAAGTGCCAAAACCAAAATCTGGCATGGTCGGATTCGCCCATAGCATTGGATTTGCGCAACGAACTTTATTTGCAAATTCAGGAAGGGCGTTCCGATAAAGAAATCGTCGACTTTATGGTGGAGCGCTATGGCGACTTTATTCTCTACAAGCCGCGCTTAACCTCATCGACCTTGCTGCTGTGGGGTTTGCCTTTGGTGTTGTTGGTGTTGGGCGGCTGGGCCTTGGCTCTTATTGTGCGCCGTCGCCGCGAGCCAGGCGCGCAGGAGCAGCCATTGTCTGTGGCTGAGCAGGCGCGCTTGCGCGCGCTGCTGGAACAACTGGACACCTCTACACAAAACACTGATAAGCCGACCTCGGGAGAAACCAGGTAATGATTATTTTTTGGTTGATCCTGTTGTTGTTATTGGTGTTGGCCGGGTTTTTTATCGCTTGGCCCTGGTGGCGTTATCGCCAACAAACCACCGTCTTGTCGGTATCCCAGGTTGATCAGCGTCTGGCAGAAAATGTGCGTTTGTTTCGTGAGCACCTGGCAGAGCTGGAGCTGCAAAAAGCCGATGGGCGCCTGGATGAGCTGCAATTTAATCAGCTTAAGTTGGAACAGGAGCGGGCGCTGCTGGAGGATGAACGGGCGCTGCGGCGCACCAATACTTTGCCCCAGGGTAAGCTGGGGGTTGGGTTATTGATTGGTTTGGTCGGTGTTTTCGCCCTGGTGGCTTTGGCGTTGTATGAGCATCTTGGCAGCCGCCAGGATATGGCTATCCAGGAGTTGCAGCTGGTTAAGGATTACCAATCCATACAAGCAGCCCATGCCAAACGCACAGCAGACCCCGCGGCCACCCGCGCCCTGATTGCCGGTGTAGAAGCCCGCCTCAAGCAGGAACCAGATAATGTCCAGTACTGGTTTATCCTGGCGCGCAATGCCATGGAGCTGGGGGATTTCACCCTCGCTGCCAATGCTTATCTGCAGGTGGTGGAGCGAGATAAAGAATCTGCCATGGTGATGGCAGAGGCAGCCCAAGCCATCTTTCTACGCGATGGCAACCAGGTATCGCCACCGGTGGAAAATTTAAGCCGCTCCGCCTTGGCCCTGGAGCCGGAAAACACCATGGCGCTGGGGTTGATGGGCATAGTGGAATTCAGCCGCAAGTCTTATATAGAGGCAATCAAATACTGGAATAAGGCCGTGGCGGTTATGGGGGCGGATTCGCCAGCGTCCCAATCCCTGTATGCCGCCGGTATAGAGCGCGCCCGCAACCTTTATTTGCAAGAGGGGGGCAGCCAGGAACAGCTGGACTCCCTGGTGGCGGGCAAGCAGTTACGGGTTGGGGTAAGCCTGGTCGATGGCTTGCAGTTGGCACCGGACCAGTGGGTTTATATTTACGCCCGCGCCTGGCAGGGCGCCAAAATGCCCCTGGCGATTACCCGGATCAAAGTGGCTGATTTACCCGCCGAAGTGACCCTATCCGAAGCCATGGCCATGTCGCCGGCAGCAAGCCTGGCGCAAGCAACCCAGGTGGAGTTGGTGGCCCGGGTTTCCCAGGATGGGACGGCCACAGCCAAGCCGGGAGACTGGCAGGGCAGCCTGGGGCCGGTGGATATGCAAAACATCCCGTCGTCACTGCGTTTGCAAATAGATCACCAGGTTGCCCCCTAGGGCCTCCTGGCGATCTGGCGGCCTTTTTGGTTAAAACTCAATCGCCCCTGGAGGGTTTTGGCCTTTTACCCGCCTGGCGGGTGTAAAGCCAGTGACAAGTGTGTAGAATCCCGCTTTTACAGCTGCGCCCAGGGCGCGAAAATCCTGTTAAAACTATAATGAAATCAAACAGCTAGCATCAGTGTTTCAGGGGCGGGATCAAAAGTGTGTGGCTGCGCTTTTTCTTGCTCCCCAGCCTTGATTAATTTGCCATAACAGGGTTTTCCGTTCACACCGGGCGCTATTTGGTCGGCTGCCATAGTGCAGCTATGTAATGAATAGAGTGAAACGGATCTATGCGGCTCAAGTGCATCAAGCTGGCAGGTTTTAAATCCTTTGTTGACCCGACAACGGTCAACTTCCCCAGCAATCTCTGCGCTGTGGTTGGCCCCAATGGTTGTGGCAAATCCAATATTATCGACGCCGTGCGCTGGGTGATGGGGGAGTCCTCCGCCAAAAACCTGCGCGGCGAAAACATGACCGACGTTATTTTCAACGGCTCCAGTGGCCGCAAACCTGTCGGCCAAGCCTCTATCGAGCTGGTGTTCGACAATAGCGATGGCACCCTCCTGGGCGAATACGCCAGCTTCACCGAAATTTCCATCAAGCGCAAAGTCACCCGCGACGGTCAAAACCACTACTACCTCAATGGCACCAAATGCCGCCGCCGCGACATTACCGATATCTTCCTCGGTACCGGCCTGGGGCCACGCAGCTACGCCATTATCGAACAGGGCATGATTTCCCGCCTGATCGAGGCAAAACCCGAAGAACTGCGCATATACATCGAGGAAGCGGCCGGCATTTCCAAATACAAAGAGCGTCGCCGCGATACTGAAAGCCGCATGCGCCGCACCCAGGAAAACTTGGAGCGTTTAACCGATATCCGCGATGAGCTGGAGCGCCAGTTGTCGCGCCTGCAACGCCAAGCCCAGGCGGCGGAAAAATACACCGAATACAAACAGGAAGAGCGCCTGCTGAAAGCGCAATTGCAGGCATTGAAATACCAACAGCTGGATGAGCAGGCCAAGGCCAAGCAGTTGGGAATCCGCGATCTGGAATTGCGCATGGAGTCGTTTATCACTGATCAGGTGAATAAAGACACCCAAATCGAAAAATACCGCAGCCAGTACACCGAGCTGGGCGACAAATTTAATGAAGTCCAGGGGCGTTATTACTCCATAGGGGCAGATATTTCCCGCCTGGAGCACAGCATTCAGCACGCCAATGAGCGCGCGCGCCAACTGCAGGCGGATTTGGATCAAACCAACCGCGACTGCAAAGAAGCCGAAGAAAATTTATTGCTCGATGCGCAAAAGGCCGAAGCCTGGGAAGCCGAATTGCTGGAGCTGGAACCCGAGCTGGATATGGTAAAGGCGGCCGAGGAAACTTCCAGTGAATCGCTGATTGATGCTGAAGAAGCTATGCAGCGCTGGCAAAACGATTGGGACAGCTTTAACCAGCGCGCCGCCGAACCGCGCCAACGCGCCGAGGTACAGCAATCGCGTATCCAGCATTTGGAGCAAGTGCAGCAACGCTTGTTGCAGCGCATCGAAAAATTGCGCGATGAAAAAAATAGCCTGCAAGGCGATAGCGAAGATGAGGCGATTGGCCAATTAACAGAACAATTAGCCGAGCTGGATCTCGCCGCCGATGAAAAGCGCGAGCAAGCAGAGCAGCTGGGCGAACAGTTGGATCAAAAACGCAACGATTTACAGCGGCTGCAATCCGAATTGGATAGCGCCCGCAGCCAATTGCAAACCATGCGCGGCCGTCACGCGTCTCTGGAGGCATTGCAACAGGCTGCCCTGGGTGAAAAGAACAAAGCCGTTAAAGAGTGGTTGACACAACAACAATTGAGCGGCAATGCGCGCCTGGCGGAAACCGTTAGTGTTAGTGACGGCTGGGACAAAGCGTTGGAAACTGTATTGGGCAACGCACTCCAGGCCGTGTGTGTCGAGGGGCTGGATGCCAGCGCCAGTTTGCTCGCGCAATTAAGCCAGGGCGAATTGGTATTGTTTGACACCCAACAGCGGCTGCAAATTTCCTCTGCCAACAAGGGCAGCTTGCTGAGTGATAAGGTCAGTGCTGATTGGGATGTGCGCGGTCTGCTGGCAGGAGTTTATATCGCCGAGGATTTGGCGGCAGCCCTGGCACTGCGCCCGCAATTGTCGACCCATGAATCTGTTGTAACCCGCGATGGCATTTGGCTCAGCGCCCATTGGGTGCGGGTAGCTCGGGATACCGATGCCAGCTCAGGTGTTATTGCCCGTCGCCAGGAGTTGGAAGAACTCACTGCCGCTATCGAAAATGCTGAAACCCAGGTGGCTGAATTAAATGAGCAGCTGGATAACACCCGCAGCCACATCAAAACCCTGGAGCAGCAGCGTGAACAGTGGCGTCGCGATGCCGATGAACAAAACCGCCGCTACAGCGAACTGCGTTCGCAGTTGAGCGCCAAGCAAGTGCGTGTTGAGCAAACCAATATGCGCCGCGAGCGTTTGGAAAATGAAATTCGCGAGGCGCGCGAGCAAATGGAGCAGGAGGCTGAGCACCTGTCCGAAGCGCGCATGATCCTTAGCGAAGCCATTGAAATGATGGAGCAGGATACCGACCAGCGCGAAGCTCTGTTGCAACAGCGCGACGATATACGCGCCGGCCTGGATACCGCCCGTCAACGTGCGCGCCACGATAAAGACAAGGCCCATGAATTGGCCATGCGCTTCCAATCGGTAAAAACCCAATTGGATGCTGTGCGCTTGGGAATTGGCCGTTTACGTGAGCAAACCGCACGCCTGCAGGAGCGCCGCGAGCAGTTGCTGGCAAGCATTGCCGACAATCGCGATCCTGTAGAAGAGTACAAGCTGGAATTGGAAGCTTGCCTGGCCAAGCGCCTCTCGGTTGAAGCCGCGTTAAGCGATGCCCGCCGTGCACTGGAAACCGTAGAGCAGGAGCTGCGTCAAGCCGAGCAGGCGCGCCATCGCGCCGAGCAGGAAGTGCAGGCTGTGCGCGCTCATTTGGAGCAAGAGCGTTTGGCGGCACAAATGTACGAAGTGCAGCGCGCCGGTATCGTGGAGCAATTACAGGAAGAAGAGCTCAATCTGGAAATTATCCTCGCTGAAATGCCCGCCGGCAGCGAAATCAAACCGCTGGAAGAAGAGCTGGAAGCGATGGCCGGGCGCATTGCCCGTTTGGGACCCATCAACCTGGCGGCGATTGATGAATACAAAACCGAATCCGAGCGCAAAAATTATCTCGATGCGCAAAATGCCGATTTGATGGAAGCCTTGGAAACCCTCGAGAATGCCATCAAGCGTATCGACCGCGAAACCCGTACCCGCTTTAAAGAAACTTTTGACCAAGTTAATAAGAGTTTGCAAGAGCTGTTCCCCAAAGTATTTGGTGGCGGCCATGCTTATTTGGAGTTGACGGGTGAAGACTTGCTCGATACCGGCATTACCATCATGGCGCGTCCGCCCGGCAAGCGTAACAGCACTATTCACTTGCTCTCGGGTGGTGAAAAAGCGCTCACAGCCATTGCCCTGGTATTCTCTATTTTCCGCTTGAATCCAGCACCTTTCTGTATGCTCGATGAGGTGGATGCGCCACTCGATGATGCCAACGTTGGCCGCTATGCGCGCATGGTGGAAGAGATGTCGGAGCATGTGCAGTTTATTTACATTACGCACAACAAAAATGCGATGGAAATGGCGCACCAGTTATTGGGGGTTACCATGCACGAACCAGGGGTGTCGCGCTTGGTAACGGTAGACGTCGATGAAGCTGCCGAATTGGCGGCGGTGTAACACCAACATAATGAACGGATGACGCTATGAAAGATTGGTTAACCCTCATCATTGTCTTGTTAATTATCGTGATTGTTTTTGACGGTTGGCGCCGTATGCGCAATGCCCGCTACGGCAAAATTCGCATGTCGCCAGCTATGAAAAAACGCCTCAAGCAAAAACAGGAAGATTACCAGGAAGAGGATGTGGTTGAGCGCTCTTACACCAGTGAGCTCCCCAACGGGGGCGCGCGGGTTGTAGGGCATCGCGATCCGCAAGCGCTGCAAGATAAAAAGAATACGCAAGATAAGCCCATGCGCCAATCAGAAGCAGGCGATGCCAGTGCGCGCCGCAGCCTGCGCGAACCCGAGCAAGCCAGGCTTAATCTGGATGAATCCGTACCTCTGTTGATGGAGGAAATCCAGGATGCCCATAAGCATTCAAGCCTTGACCTGCATGAGCGTATAGAACCCACTTTTTCTGCAACCAGTTATCCATACGATTCTGCAAAAGAAGATGATTATCAGGATGATGGCGAATACCAGGATGAATACGAGGGCGAAGATTATGAAGATGAAGATCACGCCTACGAAGAAGAATTAGCCCATGATCGCCACTATGGCCGCGATGTGGACGACCATAGCCGCGATGACGACTATGAAGAAGATTATGAGCAAGATGATGCGGATGAGCAGAATGACCATGACACTTA
>CAMLRI010000125.1 GCA_946482385.1 uncultured Cellvibrio sp. | reverse complement strand
CTACCAGGCTGGCGAATTGGTGGCCTTGGGCGAGTCGAGCACCAGCAATCAGGAGTTGCTCAACCTGGCATTAACCGCCGGCGATTATGTGTTGGAAGTGTTTGAATATGACAATGTGTTGGGTGACCAGGGTTGGGGCAGGGCTTGCTTTAATCTCAGTGTGCAACCTAATTAATTCCCCGCTAACGAGACTGTAATAATGTTTATGAATCACGCCATCGCCCGCCAATATTTGTCCCTTGTTGGGCTGTTGTTGTCGCTGGGCAACCTCAGCGCTTGTGGCTCTTCGGTGCAGGGGGATGTGTCTGCTGTCTCACAGGCCCAGCCGCCGGCGGTATCCCGCAAAGCTGCCGGGGCGCACCAGGCAAAGCCGGGGAGTTTGGTCGCCTGGGTGGATGCCAGCCCGATTTACCTCCAACCTGGCGAACCCAGTGCCCAGGTGTTGGTATTGGCTGTTAGCCAGGAGCTGGGGCAAATGCAGGTGGCTATTGTCGATGCTGCGCCCCTGGAAATATCCAGCCAGCAGCACCAGTGGCAGTTTGACCTGGTTCCCGGTGGGCGCTATGAGTTGCCCCTGCAATTATCAAGTGCTGCGCCTGGGCGTTTCTACCTGCGATTAAAGGTGCAAATCCGCCAGGGCGATCAGTTGCAGGAGCGCCAGTTGCTGCGGGTGGTGCAGGTGGGGCCTATCCAGCAGCGCATGCAAAAACCCGCTGCTGGCGATGAGGTTATTTCCCTGCCGGCACAGGAAACCATTATCCAGCCCGAGAACAACAGAGCCCCCTAAGTCAATTGACTGTTTATAATGGCCGCCCCAATGGCGCCCTCTGGCGCCGTGCTTGTTTAGATGAGGTAAGCCATGTCTCACGCCGACATTTTCCCCACCCAGCGCCTGCCCGCCGAATGGGAGCCCCAGGACGCCATACTGCTCACCTGGCCCCATGCCGCTACCGATTGGGACTGGATTCTCGACGAGGTTACCGAGCTTTACGAAGCCCTGGCCACGGTGATTGCCGACTATGCCGATCTGGTAATCAGTGCTCCCGCCGCCCAGCTGGAGGAAGTGCGCCAGCGCTTGGAGGCCATGGGCGCCCCCCTGGAATACATCCATTTGTACCCCTGCGACAGCGACGACACCTGGGCGCGGGACCATGGCCCCATTACCGTGGCCACCGCCGATGGCTTCAAATTGCTCGATTTCACCTTTAATGGCTGGGGCAATAAACACCGCCACAGCCTGGATAACCAAATCAATCGCCGCTTGTTTGAGCAGCAGGCATTCCCTTTGGCCAGTTTGGAAAGCCAGGATTGGGTACTGGAAGGCGGCTCCATCGAAACCGATGGCAATGGCACCCTGATGACCACTGCCTCCTGTCTGCTTAACCCCAACCGCAACCCGCAACTGGGTAAGGCCGAGATAGAAGGGCGCCTGCAAGCGGCTTTTGGCGTGCGCAAAATCAACTGGCTGCACCACGGCCACCTGGCGGGCGATGATACCGACAGCCATATAGACACCCTGGCGCGGCTGTGCCCTAACAATGTAATTGTCTATACCGCCTGCGATGATGCCGAAGACGAGCATTATGCCGACCTCAAGGCCATGGAAGCCGAGCTGCAAACCTTCACCGATGCCGATGGCAATCCCTATCGCCTGCTGCCCTTGCCCTGGCCGGGGGCGGTAGTTAACGACGAAGGCGAGCGCTTGCCAGCGACCTATGCCAATTTCCTGATCGTTAACGAAGCGGTGCTGGTGCCCATTTACAACCTGCCCAGCGACGAGGATGCCCTGGAGGTAATCACCCAGGCGTTTCCCGGTTACGACATCCTGGGTATTCCCTGTTCGGTGCTGATCGAGCAGGGCGGCAGCTTGCACTGCATCACCATGCAGCTTCCGGAGGGAGTTTTGGAGCCAGCCTATGACATCGAATAAATCGTCGCACCTGCTGAAAGTGGGGTTTGTGCAACAGGCCAACAGCGCCGATCTGGCCGCTAACTTCGCCAAATCCATCGCCCAAATCCGCATTGCAGCAGCCCAGGGTGCCCAGCTGGTGGTGCTGCAAGAACTGCACCGCGGCCTTTATTTTTGCCAGCAGGAAGATGTCGACCAATTCGATCTGGCGGAGCCTATCCCTGGCTCCAGCACCCAGGCTTTGGGCGAGCTGGCCAAAGAACTGGGCATAGTGATAGTCGCCTCCCTGTTTGAAAAGCGCGCTACCGGGCTGCACCACAACACCGCCGTGGTGCTGGAGCGGGATGGCAGCATTGCCGGCAAATACCGCAAGATGCATATTCCCGACGACCCGGGGTTCTACGAAAAGTTTTACTTCACCCCCGGCGACCTGGGTTTCCAGCCTATCGCCACCTCGGTGGGCAAGTTGGGCATTTTGGTGTGCTGGGACCAATGGTTTCCCGAGGCGGCGCGGCTGATGGCCATGGCGGGTGCCGAGCTGCTTATCTATCCCACGGCCATCGGCTGGAACCCGGCGGATGACCAGGCGGAAAAGGATCGCCAACGGGATGCCTGGACAACCGTGCAGCGCGCCCACGCTATCGCCAATGGGGTGCCGGTTATCAGTGTCAACCGCGTGGGGCACGAGCCGGATCCGGCCGGTGGCCCGGGTTTGGATTTTTGGGGCAGTAGTTTTGTGGTGGGCCCCCAGGGGGAGTTCCTCTACCGCGCCAGTATCGAGCAGGAGGAAACCCGGGTGGTGGAGGTCGATATGGAACGCAGCGAGCATGTGCGCCGCATTTGGCCCTACCTGCGCGACCGCCGCATCGACCATTATGGCGATTTGCTGAAGATCTACCGCGATCACTGATTGGTGTGGGGCTTACCGGGGCGGGCGCCTGCAATCCTGTATGGTGAATTGTCAGCGGCGCCCGGTCTCGTTAGACTGGCTGCACTTACACAATAAGATCGAGGCTCAGCCCGTCCATGCCTGCAGATGCGTCCCTTCCAGCATCCTATCTCTGTGCCAATGGCTCCAGTTGTCGTTACAGTGAAACCCTACTCAACTTGCAACAGCAAATCGAATTGCTCCAGGCCCAAGTGCGCACCGATGCACTGACCGGCCTGTATAACTTCCGATTTTTTGCCGACACCCTGCCGCTGGAAATGGAGCGCGCGCGGCGCAGTGCCCAACCGCTGGCGCTGATTTTGCTCGATGTTGACCACTTCAAGGCTTTTAATGATCGCTGGGGGCATGATCAAGGCAATCTCGCCTTGGTGCATGTTGCCGGTGTAATTAGCCAATCGCTGCGCAAATTGGATTACGCCTGCCGCTATGGCGGCGAAGAGTTTGCGCTCATTCTGCCCAATACCGATCTGCGCCAGGCCGTGAATGTGGCCGAGCGTATCCGCGCAACCCTGGCCTCAAATTCATTGACATTGGTTGATCAGCAAAGCGTCCAGCTCACCGCCAGCTTTGGTGTGGATGTATTAAATCTTTACACCCCGGAAAGTGCCGATGGCTTTGTGGCGCGTGTTGATGCCTGGCTTTACCAAGCTAAAACAGCGGGTCGCAATTGTGTTGCCCAGCCGCCATTGGCGGTACCTGTGCAAACTTATGTGACTCAGGAGGAAAAAGATTCACTTTTTGGTTTGCTGGGCGGCAACTCATCTGCTGATGAATAAATAGCGTACTTTATGCGACACCTGTCGCTTTTTTAAGATTTTATGTGGGGTAACTGATGACTATTCTTGCTGTTGGCAACAAAGCACCAAATTTTCGCCTGCAAAATCAAGAGGGCGACTGGGTGAGCCTGGGGGACTTTATTGGTAAGAAACAGTTGCTCGTGTACTTCTATCCCAAGGCCTCTACCCCTGGTTGCACCACCCAGGCTTGCGGTTTGCGCGATTCCCTCAGTCAATTTACCGATCTGGATACCTGTATTCTGGCAATTAGCCCCGATAGCCCGGCCAAATTGAAAAAATTTGCCGATAAATACGCTTTGGATTTTCCCCTGCTGGCTGATGAGGATCACAGTGTGGCGGAGCAATATGGTGTGTGGGGTTTAAAAAAATTTATGGGGCGTGAATTTATGGGAATACTGCGCACCAGTTTTATCATTGATAAAAAAGGCACCATAAAATGGGTAATGGATAAGGTCAACACCAAAACTCACGATCAGGATATTTTAACGATTTTGCGTGATGGCATTTAAAACTTTATTTTTTATAAGATTGAGTGATTAAAGTCCGTTTTTTTGATTGAAACTTGTACGGTTTTCACTTTGTTGGCACTTGAGTTCGTCTATAATCTACTCCAGCTAGGTGCAGCTTGTTGACCGAGGGAATGTGTCGCGATCTAAGGCGGTCATCCCCCTGACCATATTGTTAACTTTTAAATGCCCATTCTGGCGAAGGAGAAGCCTCCATGATCCAATTACAACGTATATACCGTAACAGAGAAAATGAGTTCGAAAGTCCGTTCGAAGGTTCGGAAATTCGGTCTTATGAAGAATACTTAGCCATGGCAGAGATTCCTCGTTTTGAGGGCGTTTCTGCCCGTGTCCTGGATGCACTCATTCAGCGCGTCGGCCGCGATGATTTGTCTATCGACAAAATTGCCGAAGATATCAAATTGTCCAAACGCACCTTGCAGCGTCGCCTGCAGCAGCAACAGGCTAACTTTGCCCAGCTGCGTGATGTGTTGCGTTTTCACTATGCGATCAAATATTTAATTGACGAGCACATGAGTGTGGATGCGGTATCCAAAGCGCTGGATTTTTCCGATCGCACTAGCTTTACCAATGCTTTTAAACGCTGGACAGGTTTATCTCCCAGCGTCTTCCGCAAGTTGTTCCGCGATTACGCCTGATCTTCAGGCTGGCCTGCTCACGTAAAGGGCGCCAATTGCCTACCCAGGGTAAAACGGGTAGAGTTGGCGCTCTTTATTTTTTGAGGTGGCTCCATGAGTTTCTTTATTTCGTCTGCAATGGCACAAGCACAATCAGCCCCAGCTCCCCAGGGTAATCCCATGGTTACTTTGGTGTTGTTTGGCGGCATGTTTCTGTTTATGTACTTATTGATCATTCGCCCACAGCGCAAGCGTCAAAAAGAGCACCAAAACCTGGTTGCTGCCTTGGCAAAAGGCGATGAAGTTATGATGACCAGTGGCATGCTGGGCAAAATCGTCAAGGTAGATGAAAACTATGTAGTGCTGGAAACCGGCAATAATATCGAGCTGAAGTTCCAGAAAATTGCGGTTCATGCGGTCTTGCCAAAAGGCACCATCAAATCGATTGACGCTGCCTAATACAGCGTTGCAAGAGGGGGGCTTAGGCCCCCTTTTTTATGGCCTCCATCCGTGCCACTCCCCATTAGGCCTTTGTGCCGATGTTTAACATGACTTCAGCCATTTTTTATTGGCTCAATAATAATCAGGTCAGCTATGGCATTTATTGAACATTATTTGCAGTTACTAAACGGCTTGGTGTGGGGGGTTCCCATGCTGGTGCTGATTTTGGGTACAGGTTTTTATTTGATGCTGTTGTTGGGCTTTATGCCGCTGCGGCGCCTGGGGAAAGGCTTTGCCTTAATGTGGCGTGGCCGTATCAAGGGGGATGCCTCTACTGGCGAAGTCAGCCCATTTCAAGCCTTGATGACATGTCTCTCTGCCACGGTTGGCACTGGCAATATTGCAGGTGTGGCCACAGCGATTTTTTTGGGTGGTCCGGGTGCGCTCTTCTGGATGTGGTGTACCGCCTTGGTGGGTATGGCGACTAAATATGCCGAAGTAGTCTTGGCCGTGCATTTTCGTCAAAAAGATGAGCGCGGCGAATATATCGGCGGGCCTATGTACGTAATTAAAAATGGGCTTGGCAAACGCTGGGCCTGGAT
Source organism: uncultured Cellvibrio sp. (assembly GCA_946482385.1). The sequence continues at coordinate 815 of CAMLRI010000125.1, read as the reverse complement.
GGGCTTATTGTTTGCGTTGTTTGGCGGTTTGGCTGGTTTTGGTATCGGCAATATGGTGCAGGCCAACAGTATGGCGGAAGTTTTGGCGGTAAATTTCGCTATACCTACCTGGTTATCTGGTTTGGTGGCGACCATATTGGTGGCTCTGGTGATTTTGGGTGGAATCAAGCGTATTGGCCGTGTTTCTGCTGCCCTGGTGCCATTTATGTGCCTGGGTTATGTGGTGGCGGCGCTGGTGGTGTTGGTGGTATTTGCCGAGCGTATCCCCCAGGCTTTTGCTTTGATTTTTACCTATGCCTTTACGGATGTAGCTGCTACAGGTGGCTTTGCTGGCGCGGCGGTGATGATGGCCGTGCAGTGGGGGGTGGCGCGGGGCATATTCTCCAACGAGGCTGGTTTGGGAACTGCCGGTATCGCCCAGGCGGCGGGTACTACACAGGATCCAGTGCGTTCCGGTTTGATTGGCATGATAGGCACATTTATCGACACCATCATCGTTTGCACCATGACAGGTTTGGCGATTATCTGCTCGGGGGTGTGGAGCTCGGGTGCAACAGGTGCAGCACTTTCCAGTGCCGCATTTGAAGCGGCTATGCCAGGCGTAGGTGGTTATCTGGTTGCCATGGCGCTGAGTATCTTTACTTTTACGACGATATTGGGTTGGAGCTATTACAGCGAAAAATGCTGGATATATCTTTTGGGGCGCCGCTCGGTGATGCCTTTTCGCTGCGTTTGGGTGGCAGCTGTGATGGGAGGAGCAGTATTTCAGCTGGATTTTGTTTGGTTGTTTGCCGATACCCTGAATGCACTTATGG
>CAMLRI010000124.1 GCA_946482385.1 uncultured Cellvibrio sp. | reverse complement strand
GGCGAGAAAGCGGAGTTTATGCAGAATAAATGAGCATTTTGAGCCTGTTTTTAACACCGCGATGGCAACGCAGGTAATTTTTCAGAGGTTCCCAAGGTGTTCGTGGTATGGCTTTACAACAACACCACCAACAAAAACGGCAAGCCCACAAACGCCATCAGGGTGGATACCAGCACCATCGCCGCCACTTCCTGGGGGTTGTGGTTGTAGCGCAGTGCCAATAAATAGTTGAACACCGCTATGGGCATGGCCGATTGCAATAACACGACATTGCGCGAGATACCGCTTAAGCCCAGCAGCTCGCACACCAGCAAGCCCAGCAGCAAACCACCACCAATGCGCGCCGCGCCGAACACCAGGCTGCGCTTGAAGGAGTGGATTTTCAGGGTGGCGAGGGATACCCCCAGGGCGAGGGTCATTAATGGAATGGCGATGCCGCCGAGCAAGTCCAGGGTGTTGGTAACTGCCCTGGGCAGTTTTGTATTGGTGAGCAGCAAGAGCACGGCCATGGCCATGGCGTAGATGACCGGCTGCCTGGCAATGGCCGCCATGCGTCGCCAGAGGTTGCCTTGGTCGGTGGCGACCAACAATAAACCCACCGTAAAGGTTGCCACCATCATCACCATAAACGACCCCAATGCCAGGGCCAGGCCCGCTGGGCCAAAGGCAAACAGGCATAGGGGCAAGCCCATGTTGCCGTTGTTGGGGAATACCAGTGGCGGTAAATAAGTGGCTATATCCAGCTTGCAGCTGCGCAATAGCACCCAGCCGAGCAGGCCCATGGCGGTCATCACCAGGGCGGTGGCCAGGGCCACCTGCCCCATAACCGCCGGCTGCAATTCCACCTTGGCCATGGCGCCCACAATCAGGCAAGGGGTGCCAATGTTCATCACCAGGCGCGAAATAAAATCGGCGGGGAAATCCTGGCCGGATTTGGCCCAGAGGTATCCCGCCCCGGTGGACACCAATATAGGTGCAAGAATGGCCGCTAACTCGGCAAACACAATCAATCCCCCTGCCCGGCATGGGCGCGAAAAAAGCGCGGCATCTTAACAGCCCCTTGGGCAAATAGTGCTTTTGACAGCTATGCTGGTAGCCAACCCCCAGGAAAACACCAAACAATTCAATAGGGTAAGCAGGACCACCCCAGATGCCATCGACACAAGCCAAGCAACAGGCCCCCAGTAGCCGCCGCAAGGCACTAGTTATTATTGTGCTTTTTGTCTGTGTTGCCCTGTTGATGCTGGGCATGATTTACCTGCAAAACCGCGCCCTCGACGGGGTGCGCGCCTATGTACGCGGCGAGGGTATTTGGGCCAAGGCACAAAAAGATGCGGTGCTGCACCTCAGCCACTATTCCTACCGCGGCGCCCCCAGCGATTACACCAATTTCCAGCAGGCGCTGGAGGTGATTCGCGGCGATACCCTGGCGCGCCTGGCGCTCTCGGCCAACCCGCCAGATATAGCTGCCGCCGAACAAGCATTTCTGCGCGGGCAAAACCACCCGCAGGATGTGGATGCGCTGATCTGGTTCTTCCTGAACTTCCAGCAATTGCCGCAACTGCGCGAAGCTATTGTGATTTGGCAGGAGGCCGACCAAAAAGTGGCCGAACTGGAAGCCCTGGCCAAACAATTCCAACAGCTATTCCAGCGCGACACGCTAGACACCCAGCAGCTCAACCAACTGCGCAACCAGCTCACCCAACTCAACGGGCAACTGTTGGAATTGGAAAACCAATTTTCCACCACCCTGGGCCAGGGCGCCCACTGGGCCAATAACGCCATACTGCTATTCAGCCTGGCGAGCATGCTGGTATTTGTCGCCCTGGCACTGCTGATCAGCTACCGCCTGCTGCAAAGCATTAGCGCCACCGAGCGGCAGCTACGTTTTAGCGAGGAGCGCTACCACAGCCTTTACCACGCCAACACCCTGGGCATTATCAGCTGGCGCGACAGCGGTGAGGTGATAGAGGCCAACGACTATTTTTTGCAAATGCTCGGCTACCAGCGCAGTGATCTGGAGCAAGGGCGCATCAACTGGCGCGAGCTAACGCCGGCGGAATATATCCACCTCGACGAACAGGCACTGGAGCAACTGCGCCAGCATGGGCGCTGCGAGCCATTTGAAAAAGCCTATCGCCACCGGCAGGGGCAGCTGGTACCTATTTATATTGGCGGCGCCCTGCTCCATGGCGAGGAATTGCAAGGCATTGCCTTTGTGGTCGACCTGAGCGAACGCAAACAGGCCGAGGCGCAAATCCGCCTGCTGGCCAAAGTATTTTCCGCCAGCCAGGACGGGGTGATGATTACCGACCCGCAAATGCGCATCATTGAAGTCAACGATGCCCTCTGCCGCATGACCGGCTTCGCCCGCGAACAACTCAAGGGCACTGTGCCCCGCGCCCTGCAATCGGCCTACCTTACCCCCGAGCAATACCGCGATATGCTCAACAGTATTTACCTGCACGGCCACTGGCAGGGCGATATTGTCGACCGCAACCACAGCGGCGAAATCATGCCCCTGCACATTAGCCTCAGCGCCGTTAAAGACGATAGCGGCCACACCAGCCACTATGTCGCCATAGCGTCCGACATCAGCCAGCGCCAGGCGCGCGAGGCGCAGCTGCGCCACATAGCCGAGCACGACACCCTCACCGGGCTGCCCAACCGGGTGCTGTTTAACGACCGCGCCGAACAAATGATCCGCCGCGCCACCCGCCAACACAGCCAGTTCGCCCTGGTGTTTATCGACCTCAACGATTTCAAACAAATCAACGACCGCTACGGCCATCTGCTGGGCGATAAACTGCTGCAAATTGTCGCCAACCGTTTAGCCCAGGCCATACGTGTGAGCGATACAGTGACCCGCCTGGGCGGCGATGAATTTGTGCTGCTATTGGAGGATGTGAACGCAGCGCAACTGGACGCCATGCTCGATAAAATCCGCAGCCAGGTATGCACCCCCTGCGATATCAACGGCTACCAACCCAATATCAGTGTTAGCATGGGCGCCAGTATTTTCCCCGAACACGGCCACAACATAGAGGCACTGATGCACTACGCCGACCTGGCCATGTACGCGGCAAAAAAACACAAAAAATCCAGCGCACCACAATCCTCAGCAATTGAATCCTCAGCAGATGAACGAGGCGGGTAAATGTCCATCGAAACCTGGGAAATGCTCAGCTACATAGTCACCGTGATCGGCTTCCCCATGGCGATTTTTGTATTTTTATTCGAGCAGCGCAAAGAGCGCGAAAATGAAGACGAAGAGGTTTACCAACTGCTGTCGGACAACTACCAGGACTTTTTAAAAGTCGCCCTGGACAACCCCGACCTGCGTTTGTTTTCTAACGAAGAGCCGCCCGATTTAAGCGACGAGCAACAAGAGCGGTTATTGATTATTTGCTCCATGCTGATTTCGCTGTTCGAGCGCGCCTACCTGTTGCTCTACACCGACGATATGTCGCCCACCCAAACCCGCCGCTGGCACTCCTGGGAGGACTACATCCACGAGTGGTGCCACAAGCCCTACTTCCGCTCGCGCCTGCCGCGGTTGTTAATTGGTGAAGACCCGGATTTTGTCACTTACATTGAGCAGCTTACCCAAACCGAGGAGCAACAAGTGCAGCGCGCCGGTTAATTCCGCCCTCAACAATCTGCCAATAAATTCTGCAAAAAAACTGTCACAGGCTCTTGCTAGGCTCTTGGCTCCCCAGCCCACTGCAAGCGAGAGCCCCATGTACCGCCCCATCTACTTGATACTGCTCAGCCTCGGCCTGTTATTAACCGCCTGCGAGCGCCACAGCTCGCCACTGCCCGAAGTAAAACCCGCACAGCGCACCCAAGTAAGCGACCTGCAGATCACCAACCTGGAAGCACCTGTGCCCGCCCAGTGCTACACCAAAACCGAAAATCGCCACAACCCCTGCTACACCTGCCACCAAATTTACGACCGCGAACGCGGTTTTCGCATGAACCAACTCGATGATGGCGGCCTACAGGGCGGCTATATTTTTTCCGAGGATGGCCTTTCCAACCACTGGAGCAATTTATTTGTCGACCGCCGCGACTGGCTGGCACAAATCAGCGACCAAGCCATAGATACCTACGTTAACCAGGACAACTATTCCGGCTTGGCCAAAGTATTACAGCAACGCCAATGGCAGGGTTTTATTCCCGACCTGAACAACTACCAACTGGCAGCAGAAGCATTTGATGCCCAGGGTTTTGCCAAAGATGGCAGCCACTGGGTGGCCTTTAATTACAAACCCTTCCCCGGCACCTTTTGGCCCACCAATGGCTCCACCGACGACGTGGTTATCCGCCTGCCCAAAGCCTTTCGCGAACTGCACGGCCAATACGACCGCGATCTCTATTTGCTCAATTTGTCCCTATTGGAACTGGGCATCAAACACATCGACCAACTGCCCATCCAGGCGCGCGATGAACAGCGCCTGGGCATAGACCTGGATGGCGATGGCCAACTGGGCACAGCCACCCAATTGCAAAAGCGCAGCCACTACCTGGGCGATGCCAGCCATATCCCGGTAACCGCACAACAATTTCCCGAAGGCGCGGAATTAATGCACTCGGTGCGCTATGTGGGCAGCAATCCCCAGGGCGATATTTATGTGCCGGAACGCATGAAGGAATTGCGCTATATGAAAAAAATCCGCGTACTGGAGCAGTACGATGTGGAAGCGCGCTATGCCCGCGAGCGCAAGGAAAAAAATGAAGAGAAGCTGCCCAACTTTAATCACCACGGCCAGCTGGGCATGGAAAACGGCATGGGCTGGATGCTGCAAGCCTTTATCGAAAACTACAACGGCGAATTGCGCCCGCAAACCCACGAAGAAACCTTTTTCTGCATGGGCTGCCACGCCGCTGTGGGCGCCACCATCGACCAAACCTTTGCCTTTGCCCGCAAGGTAACTGGCGAAACCGGTTGGGGTTATATCAATTTAAAAGGCATGCGCGATGCGCCAAGCATGAGCGAGCCGGGCGGCGAAATTTTCCACTATTTAAAACGCGCCGGTGGCGGCAGTGAATTCCGCGAAAACCCGGAAATGCTGGCGCGCTGGTTTAATGCCCAGGGCGAGGTGGATGCGGAAAAAGTGCAGGCGGCCGATGTGTACCAGCTGATCACCCCCTCGCGCGAGCGCGCCCTGCAACTCAATAAAGCCTACACCCATATAGTGCGCCACCAAAGTTATATTTATGGCCGCGATGCCACCTGGTTGCCGGCGCAAAATGTATTTGTCAACGTGGATGAATCGGAGCCACCACTCGCCCCCGAATTCCGTTTTTACAATTGGGATATCCGCCTCGATTGGAATCAGGAGCCCAGCCACAGCCTGGCAACCAACCCCTAATCACCATTCACACCTCCACCAAAAAGCTGCATTCATACTGCAGCTTTTTTGTTAGATGACCGTCAAAAAAACTTCACCAAATCGCCATCAAATTATTGCCAAATAGTCACACTGGCTTTTTAGGCTGTGGGCTTCCAAAACCACAACCCTAACAGGACCTACCATGACTAGTTTGTTTAATAAAAAAGTATTAGCCGTGTTGATCTCCTCCAGCCTGCTGTTGACCGCCTGCGCTGGCGACGACGGTAAAGATGGTGCCACAGGCCCCCAAGGCGAAACCGGTGCCCAGGGCCCAGCCGGGCAAAATGGCGCTGACGGCAACAACGGTGCTACCGGCCCCCAAGGCCCCGCCGGCCAAAATGGCAGCAATGGCCAAAACGGTGCTGATGGCGAAGATGGTGAAGACCTGACCGCCATGCCCAAGCTTACCCGCCTGGTGACTATCCCCATGGGTGCCGAGCTGACCGGCGTATTCAAAACCGATAACGGCGAGCTCTTCTTTAATATCCAGCACCCCTCAGACACTCTGCCCGGCGATGAAAACAAAGCCGCTGTCGGGGTGTGGAATGGTGTCGACCTGGACACCCTCGACCCGCGCTTGGCCTCTGTACCTGTACCCGTAAAAAACAGCCCCGAATCGCAAACCACTACTGTGGCCACCGGCAGCTACCAGGTACTGGGCCGCGAGGGCGACACCTACGCCGGCGCCCTGCCCTTTGGCCTGGGCAACATCACCACCGCCAATGGCGCTGCCAGCGTCAAGCAATCCAACAACCCGGATTTCAACGCCTTTGTCGCCAGTACAGTCGATGGCAGCCAGGGCTTCCTGTTCAGCGCCTGGGAGGATCGCCCCGGTGGCGTTAGCCGTTTATCGCTAAGCAAAAACAACGACGGCACCTGGCAGGTGACCGATGCCATGAATGTGGATTTCAGCAGCGTTAAGGGCACCATGATTAACTGCTTCGGCACCTTGTCGCCCTGGAAAACCCCGCTCACCTCCGAAGAAAATTACGAAGCGGAAAACACCGCGCGCTGGAACGATGCCACCTACTCCACTGGCTACCCCAACTACGCCGATGTGCTCAAGATCAAGGACTACCTGGGCGGCACCTTCCCCAACCCCTACGACTACGGCTATATCGTGGAAATCACCCAACCCAAGGACGCCGCCCCGGTGCCGGTGAAGCACTACACCCTGGGGCGTGTTGCCCACGAAAACCCGGTAATCATGCCCGACAAGAAAACCGTCTACCTCACCGATGACGGCTCCAACAAGGGCTTCTACAAATTTGTTGCCGACACCGCTGGCGACCTGAGCGCCGGTACC
>CAMLRI010000123.1 GCA_946482385.1 uncultured Cellvibrio sp. | reverse complement strand
ATGGGGATCATATCGCCTTCACCCAAGTTAAGGCCGCCAGGCCCACCAATAGCAACATCGCTTTGCGCCAAAGGCACTTCCATATTCAAGCCAACACTTGCTTCAGGCGCCACAAAGTCAGGCTCTGGCAAATCAGGCGGTGGAGCCTCAGGCTCTTCCGGCTTCTCTGGCTTGGCATCCTCAAAACGAGTCTCAATCTTGGTATCAGGCATGCGGATATCAGGAATTTTCACCATCTGCTTGGCTTCCTGAGCCTTCATTTCATTATTCACCAATTGGTACATTACGAAAAAAAGTACCAAAGTGGTAAGCAACCCCAGAAGACCCGATAAGCCTACTTTTGCAAAGTTCATAGCAACCTATTTCTTTGGAGTGGACACAAATACATCGGTAACACCGGCTTCACGCGCAGCGTTAGCAACATCCAGCACAAACTCAACGTCAGCTTCCACGTCAGCCTGAATAGAAACACTGCCCTTAGGGTTATCAGCGCGCATACGCTCAATTACTTGGCGCACACCGCGTGGATCGATTTTCTTCTTATCAATCCATATTTCATTATCAGAACCAACAGCAACCAGAATACTAGCGGCCTTGTTGACGTCTGCGGTTGTTGCCTCAGGGCGAACAACTTCTTTACCGGTTTCCTTAATAAAGGTGGCGGTAACGATAAAGAAGATCAACATGATAAACACAACGTCCAACATTGGCGTTAAGTCGATCGCCTGAGCCTCTTCTGCGGGTTTTTCATTTTTCCTGCTCATGAGACATCTCTTTAATACAGGTTAAACATTGAGCGATTACTTAGTGATCCATTGTCAAATGGTCGGCAAACAAACGATCTTCCCGCTCAGCAACGCGCGATAAGTAGGTGTTTACAAACAACCCGGAGATTGCCGCAACCATTCCCGACATAGTGGGGATTGTTGCTCTTGATACACCGCCAGCCATTTGTTTTGCATCACCACCGCCAGTCAACGACAGGACGCTAAACACCTCGATCATCCCCGTTACCGTACCCAGGAGCCCCATCAGGGGGCAAAGTGCGATCAAAGTGGTAATCATGTCCATGTTTTGGTTGATCTTGCTGGACATGCGCGAAATCATCGCCGTACGAATTTGATGGGCATTCCAGGATTTGCGCTCTTGACGCGCTTCCCAGGCTGCCAATGCTTTTTGAACATCGCCTTTCAGACCACCTTTGAAATACCAGGCACGCTCAAACGCCAGAGCCCACATTACAAAGGTAAGGGCGGCGATGAGGTACATCACCGGGCCGCCCTGATCCATAAAGGCTCCAATGGCAGCGAACGCCTCCAATAAAGCCTGCATGTGTTATCTCCTAGTTATTTACGCTCAGAATTTTCTGCGATGATGCCAGTAGTTTGCTCATCGAGAACCTGAATAACTGCTTTAGCGCGGCCATTTACCAGGGTGTGCATCAACACAACCGGGATGGCAACAACCAGACCTTGTACTGTGGTAACCAAGGCTGCGGAAATACCGCCTGCCATGTTCTTGGGATCGCCAGCACCGAAGATAGTAATTGCCTGGAAGGTTTCGATCATACCGGTTACGGTACCCAACAGACCCAACAGGGGAGCAACTGCAGCAATAATCTTCAGAATCGCCAAACCACTTTCAATACCGGGGCGCTCTTTCAACACAGCTTCTTCGAGTTTCAGCTCGAGAGTTTCTGTATCTACTTTGGAGTTCTCTTCAGCAACTTTCAGCACGCGACCCAGTGGGTTGTTGGTGTTAGCAGTGCGAGACTTCAATTGAGCCTTCACTTTGCCGCTAACAATAGTGAGAACCAGGATGCGCCAGAAGCCAAGCAACACGCCGATGAAACCCACAACAACAATCACATAACCAACCGCACCACCCTGATCAACACGCTCCATAAACGTTGGGGTATCAATCAGCGCTGTCAGCAATTGACCGCCAGCGGGTCCAGTTGGATCCACACCGAAGTCAACAGTACCAGAAGTAGCTGCTTGCAGCGCTTGGGCACCGGCCAAATGGCTGTCTGGTTGACGTGGCAGCTCGTTAATTTTTGAGCCGTCAAAGCTCAGGTACTTGCCATCAGAAACCAGGTTGTAGCTACCAACACGCACAATCTCTTGTTGAGCTTGTTCGCCATTGGGCTTAACGACAGTGGCGTTGAACTTCACTACGCGACCAGTTTCAACCATCTCACGTTGAACTTCGAACCACAGACGCTCGATTTCTTCAATGTCTGGCAACTTGGTGCTGCCGTTCATTTTTTCGATCAAGGCCTCGAGGAAGTCACCGCGGTTAGCATACTGAGCACTTACGATGGATGACTCCAGGGTGGCACGCAGGTCGCCAGCGGTAGCCGTCAGGTGACCGAAGAGTTCGCGCATAGAACCCAAACGCTCATTCAATTGCGCTCTTTTTTGGTCAACCAGCAATTTTTGCTCATTGAACTTCTTTTCCAGCGCTACAGAGCGGGCTTCTTCAGCTTGGCGAGTCGCTTTCGCTTGTGCCAGCAGGTTGGCCTGATTGGCTTTATCGCGGGCAAACTCAGCTTCGCGTTGCTTATGCTCTGCGGACTCGTTGATTTGCGATTTCTTTACCATCTCCAGCAGTTGATCCAGAGAGGTTGCTTTTTCCTGAGCAAGAGAGAAGCTGGAAGCAAACAATCCTGCAGCTGCTACGAACAGACAGCTTTTTACAAACTTCATTTTCATTGTGCTGCCTCCGGCGCTTGAACACGCATTACCATGATATCTTTTGAGGCTTGGTCACGCGCAATGCGCAGACCTTTCAAAATACGGCTGTTGTATGAATTATCCAACGCCACCCACTCTTTAGTGGTTGGGTCGTAAGCACCACACTCTTTAGCATCGGTTGTTTGGTACATCAAAGAGATGCGACCAACACGCAGCACACTTACTTCACGATCCTGACCATTGATTGGCAGGCTAGCTTTGTATGCTTCGATAGTGCTGCCGTAAGCGGTTTCGATTTTGTACGCTTCGAGAACCTGACGGAATTTTTCCGATACGGAAATATCGGCGCGATCCTGGTTGACACGCAGAGCTTCGATACGCGCCTTGCGCTCTTCAACCTGGAAGGGTTTATCCAGGCTTACGAACTGGTCAAGACTATCGAGCATGCGGAAAATCAGCGGCTGAATTTGACGTTCAATAACGGTCACTTTTTCGATCGATTCTTCCAAGTCGCTAACCACTTCCATTTGCTTGGCAACTTGCTTTTCCATCTGGGCGTTAAAAACGCGCAGATCATCAATCAGCTTATTTTGTTGTTTGAACTGAAACTCCAGCTCATCAGTTTCCTGAGCCAGACGATCAATACGCTTTTGAGAGTCTTGTGCCAAAGTAGTTTTGGCTTGACCCACCTGAATCACGGTGTTCAGGGTTTGATCTGCCATAGCAACGCTGCCCATGAGCGCGCTGGCAGAAAGCACTGTGGACACAGCCACGGCTTTCAATCGCTGATGTTTCATAATCCCCCCAACTTGGGTGTTCAATCAATTGAGTAAGTGACAGCACAAGCTGCCACAGACACGTTATCCACGTAGCCTCAGAGAGGCAGCTAAGAACTGCGGCATTGTAATAAGCGACATAGCTCACTTCCAATGATTTATCCAAAAGCCATCTACGTGTGTAGTTATGTATCACCACGGTAACACTAGCACCAAGGTAACACCTTGTTCGGTAACACAAACAATTCAATTGACGGCGCACCGCCAAAAACTCTCCAATTAATGAGAACTTTTGGTTATTAGCGGTTATTTATTAACCGGGCGCTCGTAACACAAAAAACGATGCGGTAACGCAGCCCCAATCGCCCCTGGCAGATCGCTCACCAGTTGCCATTGCGCCGGACTCAGCTCTGGAAAAAAAGCATCGCCTTCAACCTCGACACCCAGACGAGTCAGGTAGATACGATCCGCCATAGGCAGTGCCAACTTATAAAGTTCTGCACCGCCAATCACCATCACTTCCGCATCCGCCCCCGCCACCAGGGTTGCCGCCAACTCCAAAGCTTCTTTCAGGCCGCCCACAGCATGCACACCAGGGGCCTGCCATTGGCTGTTGCGCGTTACCACGATATTGGGGCGCCCAGGTAGAGGGCGACCTATGGACTCGTAAGTTTTGCGCCCCATGATGATGGGTTTACCCAGGGTTCTGGCTTTGAAGTATTGAAGATCTTCAGGCAAATGCCAGGGCAACTGGTTGTTGCGACCAATAACTCCATTGGCAGCCGCGGCAACTATCAAGGCTAATTTCATTGACCATTACCCATTTTATATTGCGATAGGGGCAACTATGCGCGGGTGAGGGTCGTAGCCTTCAAATTCAAAATCTTCCAGCTGGTATTCAAACAAAGATGCCGGACGACGCTTGATGCGCAGTCTAGGCATTTTTCGTGGTTCGCGTGTTAATTGTGCGTAAACTATGTCGTCAGTAATGTGGTTGTTATACAAATGGCAATCGCCAAAAGTATGCACAAAATCCCCCACCTCCAAATCGCACTGCTGCGCCATCATGTGGGTTAACAAAGCATAGCTGGCGATATTAAAAGGCACACCTAAAAATAAATCCGCGCTGCGCTGGTACAGCTGGCAGGAGAGCTTGCCCTGAGCCACATAAAACTGGAACAAGGTGTGGCACGCCGCCAGGGCCATGCGCCCCTGGCGCACATTTTCCTGCGGGCTCAGGGATTCATCTGGCAAATCTGCCGGGTTCCAGGCGCTGACAATCAAGCGACGGGAATTGGGTTTGGTTTTGATCTGCTCCAACACCTGGCTAATTTGGTCGATGGTAGAACCATCCGGGCAGGCCCAGCTGCGCCACTGCTTGCCATAAACAGGCCCCAGGTCGCCAGTTTCGGTAGCCCACTCATTCCAGATACTGCAACCGCGCTCTTGCAGCCAATTCACATCGGTGCGCCCCTGCAAAAACCACAAGAGTTCTACTATGACACTTTTGAGGTGCACGGTTTTGGTGGTCACCAAAGGGAAACCTTCGGATAGATCGAAACGCAACTGCCGACCAAACACCGAGCGGGTGCCTGTGCCAGTGCGATCATCGCGCACTATGCCGTTGTCGACCACGTCGCGCATTAGATCCAGATATTGCTTCATGAATTAACCTACTGAGGATTGAACCGGCAAAACCGGGTATTAATTTTTTACAGGCGGCACTGCCGGCACCACGCGATAGGCGTAGATCAACAAACCAACGCCCAACACAAACATAGGCACACACAATTCCTGGCCGCGCGTCATCCAACCGAGCAGGACAAAGCCCAAGCCTTCATCCGGCTCGCGCACAAATTCAACCGCAAAGCGGAATAGCGAATAGCAAATCAGGAATACCCCCGAGACGGCAGCGCGCGGGCGGGGTTTTGCCGAAAACCAAAACACAATAACAAACAATACCAGCCCCTCTAAGAACGCTTGATATAGCTGGCTGGGATGGCGCGCCACGCCAGCAGGATCCATCGCTTTGGGAAACACCATAGCCCAAGGCACATCGCTGACGCGCCCCCAAAGCTCCTGGCCGATAAAATTACCCAGGCGACCAAAGCCAAGCCCCAGGGGCACTATAGGGGCGACAAAATCCATCAGCTGCAAATAGGAAATTTTCAGTTGGCGCGCATAGAGGAACATGGCAAGGATGACGCCGATCAAACCGCCATGGAATGACATGCCACCTTCCCACACCCGCAACAACCAGAGGGGGTCGGCTACAAATTGATCCCAGCCGTAAAAGAAGACATAGCCGCAGCGGCCACCGAGGATCACCCCAAAAGCGCCATAGGTAATAAGGTTTTCCACCTGGGCCGCACTGATAATGGCTCCAGGGCGGCGCGCGCGGTACACCGCCAAGGCCCAGGCGCTGGCAAAGGCGCACAGGTACATAATGCCGTACCAGTGCACATTAAATGGGCCGAAGGTTTTGTCGGCCAATTCAAACCCGGGAATGCTCAGCGCCACCGGGTCGATATCGGGATAATTCAACATAAAGCAACCTTAGGGGGATGGAGGCATCCCTCGGGGAATTAATACTCTGGGATTAACGCCGGGATTAGTTCAACTCATCCGCTGCAGAGGTACGCATAAAGCGAGTGACGCCCGCCGCGCGCAGCGCCTGGTTAACCCGCGCCTGGATCTGCTCGGCGTAGGTCATTTGCATCACCTCGGCAAGCAGCTCCCGGGCTTGGGCGAGAGTGATGCCGCGTATCACCGATTTTACCTTGGGCAGGTTGGTGGCGTTCATCGACAGCATGTCGTAACCCATCGCCATTAGCAGCATGGCTGCGCCGGGATCACCCGCCAATTCGCCACAGATACTGACGCTTACCTGCTCGGCGTGGGCAGCATCCACCACGTGCTGCAGGGCGCGCAACACGGCCGGATGATAAGCCTGATAGAGCGCAGCCACCTGGGCATTGTTGCGATCCACCGCCAGCAAGTATTGGGTGAGGTCGTTACTGCCCACCGACAAGAAATCCACCCGCGCCGACAACTCGCGCGCCTGGTAGACCGCTGCCGGCACCTCGACCATCACCCCCACCTGGGGCATTTGCACCTTGTAACCCTCTTCCAGCAGTTCGCTGTAAACCCGGGCGATCAGTGCTTTGGAGGCGTCCACCTCGTGCACGTTGGTGATCATCGGCAAGAGTATGCGCAGGTTATTCAGCCCTTCACTGGCCTTGATCATCGCACGT
>CAMLRI010000122.1 GCA_946482385.1 uncultured Cellvibrio sp. | reverse complement strand
AACAGTTGGGCGGCAAGCCCACCCCGGCAGTTGGTTTTGGTATAGGCTTGGAGCGCCTGGTGTTGTTGGTGCAGGCTGTGGATGCCATGCCCGAAGGTTTGCAGCAGCAAGCCGATGTATATTTGGTGGCGGTAGGCGAGGTGCAGCAAGCTGCCATGCAATTGGCAGAGCGCATTCGTAACGAGCTGCCTTTTGTACGGTTGATGTTGCATTGCGGTGGCGGCAACTTTAAAAGCCAACTGAAAAAAGCCGACAAAAGTGGCGCTGACTTGGCGCTCATTTTGGGCGAGGATGAAGCGCGTGTAGGGCAGGTTGCCCTCAAATTTTTGCGTGAAGATGTTCCCCAGCAAACCCTCGCTATAGATGACGCCATTCGTTATCTGCAAGCGCTGGAGTAAACAATAATTTTTATCTACTACTGGCGCATTGCGCTTGGATCTAACTAGGAGTCAATTGTGAGCGTACATTTAACTGAAGAAGAACAATTAGAAAACCTGAAGCGTTGGTGGAAGGATTACGGCAAGCTGGTAATTGCAGCGGTGGTTATCTGTGTGGCGGGCTATTTTGCTGTGACTGGCTGGCAGGATCACAAACGTCAGCAAGCGGAGCAGGCCTCAGCCAGCTTCGAACAACTGATCAAACTTATGGCTCCTGAATCAGGTCAGGCTATGAGCGATGCTGATCGCGCGGCGGCAACTGAATTGGCCGGCGAACTAAAAGAAAGCGGCAATAGTATGTACGCCCATGCCTCGGCTTTATTTTTGGCCAAGTTGGCAGTAGAGGCGAATAAATTGGATGAAGCGGCCGCTGAACTTAATTGGGTTTTGTCTGCCAAACCCGATGCCGCTACCGGCTACATTGCCCGTTTACGTTTGGCGCGCGTGTTGCTGGCACAGCAAGCTTACGATAAAGCATTGGCACAATTGGCCGATGAGCCTGCCGCTGCTTTTGCGGCCGAGTACAACGAAGTGCGCGGCGACGCCTTAAAGGCGCAGGGTAATCTGGATGCAGCCCGTACCGCTTATGAAAAAGCCTTGGCGGCGACCAACCCCCAACAACAAGAGCGCCATATGCTATTGCAAATGAAAGTAAATGATTTAAAAGTTGCTGAAGCTCCCGCAGCCGATGCCGCTGTGGAGAGCAACCAATGATGCCACGGGTGGCAAAGGCCAGTTACTGGCTGCTGGTAGTCGCGCTCTTAGGGGCGGTAGGCGGTTGCTCCTGGTTTAGTAAAAAAACCGGCAACGAGCCTATGGAACTGGTGGATTTTGAGCCGACAGTAAAATTGCGCAAAGCATGGAGCCGTTCTATAGGTGATGGCCAGGGCGCAGGTTTTACCAGCCTGACCCCGGCACTGGATGGCGACAAGATTTACGCGGTAGATCACCAGGGCTTGCTGGTGGCAATGCAAGCAGAGAACGGTAAAAAACTCTGGTCGCGTAAAATCAATAAGCCCCAATTGGGTTTGTGGGGTTGGCTGAAAAGTTGGGTGAGTGATATAGACCCCAATTACCAAATTATGGGCGGTATAGCCGCCGAGAATGGTTTGCTGCTGGTTGCCACCTATGCCGGTGAAATTTTGGCGCTTCAGCCAGACACAGGCGACGAACTCTGGCGTGCCCAGGTAGCGGGCGAAGTGCTCTCGGCTCCCCACACCAACGGTAGCGTGGTGGCGGCGCAAACCATCAACGGCAAGCTCTATGGCCTGGATGCGAAAACCGGCAAGCAATTGTGGTTTTACGAAAATCCTCCGCCTGTGCTGACCCTGCGCGGCACCCCGGCTCCTGTTGTAACGGATACTGCCGTCTATGCCGGTTTTTCCAATGGCCGCTTGATGGCGTTTAATCCGGACAATGGTTTGATCCTGTGGGATCAGCGTATTGCTCTGCCCAAAGGGCGCTCCGAGTTGGAGCGGATGGTAGATATACACGCAAGCCCACTGCTGGCTGGCGGCATTCTTTATGCTGGCAGTTACCAAGGCCGCATAGTGGCCATGTCGCGTGGTACTGGCAGCGGTATTTGGGGTAAGGATGGTTCCACCAGCGACAACCTGGCCCTGGCCGATGGCAAGTTGTTTGTCTCGGATACCGGCGGTAAGGTTATCGCTTACGATGCCAACAGTGGCGAGCAGTTGTGGGTTAATGAGCAGATGCTCAGACGCAAGCTCAATGGCCCGCAAACCTTTGATCGCTATCTGGCGGTAGCGGATTTCAAAGGCTATCTGCATATCCTCAGCCAGGAGACTGGTGAATTTGCCGCCCGCCTGCGGGTGGATCGCAAAGGCGCCCGTGCGCCTATGCTGACCGATGGCACTACGCTTTATGTCTACACCAACCGTGGCAAGTTGATCGCTTACCGCGTTAAACCGCAAAAATAGTGACTGACGAATAAGCCGCAGGTTATTGTTTGGTGCAAACCAACAATGACCTGCGGCTTATTTCTTTCATCGGCAGCGCCAATTCACTACAATTCCCACCCAGCTGTTCCATTTCCTCTGTTGATACCTTCTTATGATCCCAGTTATCGCCCTTGTTGGCCGCCCCAATGTGGGTAAATCCACCCTGTTCAATCGCCTGACCAATTCGCGCGATGCGTTGGTGGCGGATTACCCGGGCCTGACCCGCGACCGTAAATACGGCGAAGGGCGCCTGGAAAATCGCCGCTTTATCGTGATTGATACCGGTGGCATCAGCGGTGAGGAAGAGGGTATAGATAGCATGATGGCCGGCCAATCGCTGCTGGCGATCCAAGAGGCGGACATAGTGCTGTTTATTGTGGACAGCCGTGCTGGCCTTAATCCCGCCGATGAGTTGATCGCCAAGCACCTGCGCGTCAACAACAAAAAAACCTATCTGGTCGCCAATAAAATTGACGGTATGGACCCGGATATCGCCTTGGCCCCTTTTTATGAGCTGGGCCTGGGCGAGGTGTTCCCCACTACCGCCACCCACGGGCGCGGGGTGCGCTCCATGATGGAGGATATACTGGCTGAGTATCCGGAGCTGCCGGAGGACTATGAATCAAGCGCGGCTACAGGTATCAAAATTGCCATAGTCGGCCGCCCCAATGTCGGTAAATCCACCCTTGTTAATCGCCTGCTGGGGGAGGATAGGGTGGTGGTCTATGACCAGCCGGGTACAACGCGCGACAGTATTTACATCAACTACACCCGTTTTGATAAACCCTACACCCTGATTGATACCGCTGGGGTAAGGCGCCGCAAAAATATTGATTTGATGGTGGAAAAATTCTCCATCGTCAAAACCATGCAGGCTATTGCCGATGCCAATGTGGTGGTGTTGGTAATGGATGCCAGCGAAGGCATAGTCGAACAGGATTTGCACTTGATGGGCACCACCATAGAAGCGGGCCGCGCCCTGGTGATCGCCTTGAACAAGTGGGACGGCCTGGATGAGTCGCACAAGTATTATGTGAAAAACGAACTGGAGCGGCGTTTGCGCTTTGTGGATTTTGCCAATATCCATTTCATATCGGCACTGCATGGCACCGGGGTGGGCAATCTCTACAAATCCATCGAAAAAGCTTACCAATCTGCCACGGATAAATTCTCCACCAACTATCTTACCCGCATCCTGGAAGATGCCGTGCGCGAGCATCAGCCGCCGATGATCAATGGTCGCCGGATCAAGTTGCGCTACGCCCACCCCGGTGGCCACAACCCGCCGGTGATTGTGATTCACGGCAACCAAACCGAGGATGTGCCAGGCCACTATGTGAAATACCTGGAAAAAACCTTTCGCCGGGTGCTGGACTTGCACGGTACACCCATCAAAATTGAATTCCGCACCAGCGATAACCCCTACGAGAAGCGCAAGAAAATCCAAACGCGCCAGCAATTTATCGACCGCCGTCGACAAGAGGAGCGGGCGCGTAAAAATCCACGTAAAGCTCCGCACAAAAATCCTACTAAGTAAGTTAGGGTAAAGCACAGCTGGCGCGGGTGTAAAAACTTGCGCCAGGGCAGGGGAAGGAGTAGTGTTACGCGCCTAATTGCCCTGCCAACCCAACGCATATGGCCGCACAGATGCACCATCTAACGGACAGAAAGCTGCTGATTATTGATGACGATGTTCCGGTTCGCCGGAGCATAGTGACTTATCTACAAGACAGCGGTTTCGACCTGAGTGATACTGGCGATGCCGCCGCCGCCCTGGCGCTGCTGGAGCAACAACTTCCCGATTTGGTCATTACTGACCTGCGCATGGCCGGCATGGATGGCCTGCAATTACTGCAACAACTCCACGACCAATACCCGCAACTTCCCGTAATTGTTATCTCTGGCGCTGGCGTTATGAACGATGCCGTCGCCGCCCTGCGCCTAGGTGCGCGCGATTATCTGATTAAACCTATTGTCGACCTGGAAGTGCTGGAACACTCAGTAAAGCGGGTGTTGGAGCAGTGTGAACTGGAGCGGGAAAACCACCGCTACCGCGAGCAGTTGGAAACGGCCAACCGCGAGTTAAAAGAAAACCTGCGCGCCCTGGAGCGCGACCATATTGCCGGCCGCCGGGTGCAGCGGCGCATGATGCCCTCGGGTATCAGCACGGAAGATGGCTACAAGGCGGCACACACTATTGTGCCTTCTCTGTTCCTCAGCGGTGACTTTGTCGACTACGCCCACATCAAGCGCCGTTACCTGGCCTTTTATTTGGCCGATGTGTCCGGTCACGGCGCCTCGTCGGCCTTTGTCACTATCTGGTTAAAGTATCTGGTCAGCCGCATGGTGCGCGACGATGGCCTGTTTGGTGATAGCCAATCGTTTGAGCAAGGCCCCAACCAAATGTTGCAGCAGATCAACCGCGAGCTGCATGAAACCCGCCTCAGCCATCACCTGACTTTCTTTGTCGGAGTTATAGATACTTTTACCGGGCAAATGCGCTACGTGGTCGCAGGCCATTTACCCATGCCAATTTTGTACACACCCACCGGGGTGGAATATTTGCAAGGTATGGGTAAACCGGTGGGGATTTTTAAAGATGTGACCTGGACCACTTACCAGTGCCAATTGCCCGAGGCTTTTAGCCTGGTGTGCTTCTCCGATGGGGTGCTGGAAATTCTCAAAGCTGAGAGTTTGGAGGATAAAGAGGCACAATTACTTGCCGCTGTGGCCTCATCGAGTGGCAGTCTCGATTCTGTCTGCAATACTCTAGCGATCAAAGAGATTCGCGATAACCCTGACGATATTGCGGTTCTGGTGCTTTCCCGAGGTCTGGATTAATGAAGCCTGGTCAAATTCTGGTGGCAGATCACCAGGGTGTTTACGTGATAAAAATGCTGGGTGATGTGCGCCTCACCTTCTGCATATCCTTTGATCAATTTATTGAAAAGATGTTTGGCGACAGCCAATTTACCTCGGTGCTGTTCGACCTGTCGGAAGCGGAAGCTATAGATAGCACCACCCTCGGCCTGATGGCCAAAATCTCTATTCTCGGCCAGGAACGTCACGGTATTTTGCCGGTCGTTTTGGCAACCAACCCCGGTATCCAGCGGATCCTGCACACCATGGGTTTTGCCGATATTTTCACCATAGTGGATAAACTCGACGCGCCCATATTGGCGGAGCGAGCGCTGGTGTGTGAAAACTGCGATGAGCAGCAGGTAAAAGCCAAGGTGCTGGAGGCGCACCAAATACTGATGGGGATGAACAACCAGAATGCGGATGCTTTCCGCGACCTGGTGAATATGCTGCAAAACTCCTAAGGGCTTTGCTGACAGTGGGGAATATCGGCGCCACCCTTTTGCCGGTGGCGCTCGATCAAGCGGGCGCTCTTACTGAGCGCGGGCTTTAAGCAGGTTCTCGAGGTTGATCTGGTCTTTCACAAAACCGCGAATGCCTTCGGCCAGTTTTTCGGTGGCCATAGCATCCTGGTTCATACCAAAGCGGAAACCGGCTTCGTTTTCAATCAGCTTGGCAATGGCTTCGCCGCTGTTAGACGGTGAAAGAACGCGCTTTAACTCATTCTTGTCTTGATCCAGCTCTTGCAGCAATTGCGGGCTGATGGTCAAACGGTCACAACCAGCCAGGGCTTCAATTTCACCAATGTTGCGGAAGCTGGCACCCATCACTACGGTTTTGTAGCCGTTTTGCTTGTAGTAGTTGTAAATACGGCGCACAGAAACCACACCTGGATCTTCCTCGGCGGTGTACTCCTTCTTGTCGGTGTTGGCTTTGTACCAATCGAGGATACGGCCCACGAACGGGGAGATCAGGAATACACCGGCATCGGCGCAGGCGGCGGCCTGGCTAAAGCCAAACAGCAGGGTCAGGTTGCAGTTGATGCCTTCTTTTTCCAAGACTTCGGCGGCGCGGATACCTTCCCAGGTGGAGGCCAGCTTGATAAGCACGCGGGACTTGTCCACACCGCCTTGCTCGTACAGGCGAATCAGTTGGTGCGCCTTGGCAATAGAGGCCTGGGTGTCGAACGACAGGCGGGCATCCACTTCGGTAGAGATACGGCCCGGAACAATTTTCAGGATTTCCAGGCCTATGCCAACGGCCAGGTGGTCGCAGGCAGCGCTTAACTGTTCGGCGCTGTTGCTAATGCTTTTGGCGGCCTTGATGGAGTTATCCAGCAGGGTTTGGTATTGCGGCATTTGCGCGGCTTTGTATACCAGCGAAGGGTTGGTGGTGGCATCTAACGGCTTGTAAAGGCGGATGGCTTCAATATCGCCAGTGTCGGCCACAACATCGGTAAATTGCTTAAGCTGTTCGAGTTTACTAGTCACTGCGGTAATCCTGTCTAA
>CAMLRI010000121.1 GCA_946482385.1 uncultured Cellvibrio sp. | reverse complement strand
GGGGGGCACAGGTAAAACCCCTTTATTAATTGCCTTGGTGAAACATTTTCAGCAGCAGGGTTACCAGCCGGGTGTGATTAGCCGCGGTTACGGCGGCAAGGCGCTGGTTTATCCCTATTTACTCGAACAAACTTCAACTGCGGCAGAGGCGGGCGATGAACCTATCAGTATTTATCGTCAAACCGGCTGCGCTGTTTGCGTTGGGCCAGACAGGGTTGCCGCGGCGCGATTGCTGGAAGATAAGGGTTGCGATTTGCTGTTAAGCGATGACGGTTTACAGCATTACCGATTGGGGCGCGATATTGAAATCGCTGTGGTGGATGGCCAGCGCGGCCTGGGCAATGGTTATTGTTTGCCGGTGGGGCCGCTGCGTGAAACAGCCGAGCGGTTAATGGAGGTTGATTGGGTGGTGGTGAATAGCCCGGCCGCCAATTTCGCACTGCCTTTGGATGAGCCTTTATACACCATTGCCATGGATATGCAGCCGCAGCATTGGGTGCGTTTGGTGGATGGCGAATGCCTGCCTGCAACGCATTTACAAGGGCAACAGGTGCATGCATTGGCGGGTATTGGCAACCCGCAGCGTTTTTATCGCAGCCTGCAGCAATTGGGTGTCAGTATCACGCCGCACGATTTTCCCGATCATCACCATTACCGCGCCACCGATCTGCAATTTACGCCGCCCTTGCCCTTGGTGATGACGGAAAAGGATGCGGTAAAGTGCCAGGCCTTTGCTCAACCGGATTGGTATTACCTGGCGGTGCAGGCGCACTTGCCCGAGGTATTTTGGCAGGCGCTGGATGGCAAATTGCAGCGGGTGATTGAGCACAAAATTTCGGCGTTTAATTTTTAGCGGCCATTTGTTTTTATTGATTGAGTGAGACAACTCCATGAGCTTTTACGTTGTAATCCCCGCGCGCTATGCCTCCACCCGCTTGCCCGCCAAACCGCTGAAGGAAATTGCCGGCAAGCCCATGATCCAGCATGTGTACGAGCGCGCCTGCCAGAGCGAAGCGCGCCGGGTGATTATTGCCACCGACGATGCGCGCATCCAGGCGGTTGCCGAAGGTTTTGGTGCAACTGTGGTGATGACATCTGCCGCGCATAATTCCGGTACGGATCGCCTGCAGGAAGTGGCGCAAATCCTCGGCTTATTGCCCAGTGACATATTGGTAAATGTGCAAGGTGATGAGCCATTGATTCCGCCGGCGGTGATCAACCAGGTGGCCAATAATTTGGCCGCTAACGACTATGCCAGTGTGGCTACCCTGAGCGAGCCGATCCACAGCCTGGAAGATTTTCGCAACCCCAATATTGTGAAGGTGGTGGCCGATCAACAGGGCAGGGCGCTCTATTTTAGCCGCGCGCCTATCCCCTGGCCCCGCGACCATTTTGCCCAGGCGGATGTGCAGCAGTTGCCGGCAGATTTCCCTGCGCAGCGCCATATTGGTATTTACGCTTACCGTGTGGCCCTGCTCGACCGTTTCGTTACCTGGCCCCAGGCGGCGCTGGAAAAAATTGAATCCCTGGAGCAACTGCGCGTGCTTGCCAACGGCGAGGCGATCCATATCGCCGAAGCCTGCGCCCAAGTGCCGGGCGGAGTGGATACCGAAGCGGATTTACAGCGTGTAAAAGCGCTGTTGGAGATCTAGGCAGGACGGAAAGAATGCAGTCCCACCCAGGGAACGCCGTGAATACATCCCTGTAGGCTCGAGGTCGGCATCCATGCCTCCCTCGTCCCTGGGTGGGACTGCATTCTTCCCTAATAAAGACCGCTGTTTGTCTCGGATGCCCTTAATACTGGAAGCCTATTTTTATGACCAAAATTCTATTTGTTTGCCTGGGCAATATCTGCCGCTCGCCCACGGCGGAAGGCGTATTTCGCCAGTTATTGCAGCAGGCTAATTTGCATCAGCAAGTGCTGGTGGATTCTGCCGGTACTGGCGATTGGCATATTGGCAAGGCGCCGGATACGCGTACCATGGCGGCGGCGCAGAAGCGCGGTTACGATCTCTCCTCGCTGCGCGCGCGCCAGGTAAGCGCTGCCGACTTTAATGAGTTTGACTACATACTGGCGATGGATAATGCCAACCTGCGGGATTTGCAGCGGCTCAAGCCCTCCAGCTATCGCGGCCACCTGGGCCTGTTTTTGCCCTTTGGCGAGCAGCAGGATTACCGCGAAGTGCCCGATCCTTATTACGGTGAGCATGAAGGTTTTGAGTTGGTGCTCGACCTGATCGAAGATGCGGCTCAGGGCCTGTTAAACGACATTCGTCGCCATTTGTAATTTGCTAACCAGTCGAGTCTGTGGTGCCTTTATTCCTTCCCCATTTTAGTTTGCAATCCCATAACACCCTGGCGGTGCCCGCGGTGGCGGACTGGTTTGTCAGCGTCGCCAGCGATGCCGATTTACGCCAGGCATTGGCCTGGGCGCGGGAGCGGCAGTTGCCACTGCTGGTGCTGGGCGGCGGCAGCAACATAGTGCTGCGCGATAACTTTCCCGGTTTGGTAATTCACATGCGCAGCCAGGGTAAAAACCTGGTGGCGGAAGATGAGGATTATGTTTGGCTGCAGGTGGCCGCCGGGGAAAACTGGCACCAGTTGGTAGAGTACACCCTCGGGCAGGGCTTTTACGGCCTGGAAAACCTGTCGCTCATTCCCGGTAGCGTGGGTGCGGCGCCTATCCAGAACATAGGCGCCTATGGGGTGGAGGTGCAGGATGTATTGGCCGAGCTAACCGCCCTGGAAATCGCTTCGGGAGTACAGGTGAATTTCACGCGCGATAGCTGCCAGTTTGGCTATCGCGATAGCATCTTCAAGGGTGCGCTCAAGGATAAGTACATCATCACCAGCGTTACCTTCAGGTTGCGCAAAAAGCCGCACCTGGTGCTGGATTACCCGGCCCTGCACCAGGCACTGGCGGGGGTGGCGCCGGAAAACCTCAGCCCCTGGTTGGTGAGCGAGGCGGTTATCGCCATTCGCCAATCCAAGCTGCCCGACCCGGCGCAAATCCCCAATGTTGGCAGTTTCTTTAAAAACCCGATGATCAGCCTGGAGCAGTATCAGCAACTACAGCAGCGCTACCCGCAACTGGTTGCCTACCCGGTGGATGGGCGGCAGGTCAAACTGGCGGCGGGTTGGTTGATCGACCAGGCCGGCTGGCGCGGGCGTGAATTTGCAGGTGCGCGGGTGCATCCGCAGCAGGCATTGGTGCTTACCAATCCCCAGCGGCTGCCGGGTGGGGCGTTACTGGCCCTGGCAGAGCAAATTCAAGGGGATGTGCAGGCCCGCTTTGGGGTGCACCTGGAAATGGAGCCTCGGGTATATCCCGATGGCCTATAAGTTCAAACAAGCCTGATTGGCTACTGGCATTTGGCCAAACAGCCGCTATAAAAAATGGAGCTGCCGGAATAATGGGTGGCACAGCCTGCACGGACGGCCTGTCAATGGGTGTGAGCGGTTCAGCAAATGGTGGTAGTTTGCAGGCGCAATCTCTACAATCGCCCAAATGGGTGATGTGGCCTTAAGCCTGGCTAGACTACACTGACCCAGTTTTACCAAAATCAAGAACAACACTAAGAAGATCCGGGCTCGGATTGGGGGCTAGTTTGACAAAGATTCTCGTAGTCGATGATCACGATCTAGTTCGCATGGGGATAGTGCGCATGTTGGCCGATATCGACGGCTATCAGGTGGTTGGGGATGCCAAAAGTGGTGAAGAAGCGGTAACCAAAGCGCGCATTTTGAAGCCGGACGTAGTCCTGATGGATGTCAAAATGCCTGGTATGGGCGGCCTTGAAGCCACGAAAAAACTATTGACCGTGAATCCGGTAATTAAAATCATCGCCGTCACCGCCTGTGACGACGACCTCTACCCCACGCGCCTGATGCAGGCGGGAGCCGTGGGTTATGTCACCAAGGGCGCCGATTTCACCGAAATCACCGACGCCATCAACAAGGTGACGCGCGGCGACCTCTACATGAGCAATTCCATTGCCCAGCAGTTGGCGCTCAAGAACTTCTCCGGTGCTGGCAATCAAGATTCGCCCTTTGAAAAGCTGTCCCAGCGCGAGTTGCAAACTGCCATGCTGATCGCCAACGGCCAAAAGGTAAACGATATAGCCACTACCTTTTGCGTTAGCCCCAAAACCGTTAACTCCTATCGTTACCGGATTTTTGAAAAGCTCGATATCAACAGCGATGTAGAGCTGACCCTGCTGGCGGTTAAACACAATCTGCTCGATCCCGAAGCCGTCGTTTAACGACGGCTTTTCGTTGCTCCGCGTTTCATGTCTTCGGATTTGCCCGCCAGTTTTGATGCCAGCCGTTTTCTGGGTAGTGTTAGCCAGCAGCCGGGTGTCTACCAGATGTTCGACCTGCAGGGGCAGATCCTCTACGTTGGCAAGGCCAAAAACCTCAAGGCGCGGCTATCCAGTTACTTCCGCAAAACCGGGCTGAGCCCCAAAACCCAGGCGCTGGTCAGCCGCATTGCCAATGTCCAGGTCACCATTACTCCCAGCGAAACCGAGGCGTTAATCCTCGAGCAAAACCTGATCAAGGCCAATCGCCCGCCCTACAATATTTTGCTGCGCGACGATAAGTCCTACCCCTATATTTTTATTTCCAGCGGCGAGGACTACCCGCGTATTGCTATGCATCGCGGCGCCAAGAAAAAGCGCGGCGATTACTACGGGCCTTATCCCAATGTGGGTGCCGTCAAAGACAGCCTGAACTTTTTGCAAAAGACTTTTCGCGTGCGCCCCTGTGAGGATTCGGTATTTAACAACCGCACGCGCCCCTGCTTGCAATACCAAATCAAGCGCTGCACAGCGCCCTGCGTCGATTTTATTTCGCCCGAGGAATACCAGCTGGATATGCGCCACACCCGCATGTTCCTCACCGGCCAGAACGACGACCTGTTAGTGGAGTTGGCCAATCAAATGGAGGCAGCGGCCCAGGCGCTGCAATTTGAAAAGGCCGCTGCTTACCGCGACCAAATCAGCGCCCTGCGCACCGTGCAATCCCAGCAGGTGATGGAAGAGGGCAGGGGCGATATAGATGTGATCGCTGCCGATATACGCGCGGCGGCGATTTGTGTGCACATCCTGTTTATTCGCCAGGGGCGCATCCTCGGCAGCCGCAGTTTTTATCCTGCCGCCACCCTGGCGGAAACCCCGGCGCAGGTGCTGGCGGAATTTATTCCCCAGTTTTACCTGGCCAGCCAGGGGCGCGACATTCCGCGGGAGATTATTGTCAGTGAGCCGCTGGAGGATACCGAGCTGCTCGCTGCCGCCCTGCAACAATCCGTGGGGCGCCAGCTGGTCATCAGCCACCAGGTGCGCAGCCATCGCGCGCAATGGCTGCAAATGGCGCTCACCGCCGCCCAGCAAAACCTGATTGGCCATATCAACAGCAAAAAAAGCTCGCTGGATCGCTTTATTGCCCTGCAGGAAGCCCTGGGGCTGGAGGAAACACCCCAGCGCCTGGAGTGTTTCGATATCAGCCACAGCAGCGGTGAGCTCACTGTAGCCAGCTGTGTGGTATTTGATACCAATGGCCCACTGAAATCCGATTATCGTCGCTTCAATATCGAGGGTATTACCCCTGGTGACGACTACGCCGCCATGGAACAGGCACTGACGCGCCGCTACACCCGCCTGCAAAATGGCGAAGGCAAGCTGCCCGATATACTGCTGATCGACGGCGGCAAAGGCCAGTTAGGCAAGGCCATTGAGGTGCTGGGCAACCTGGGAGTACAGGGGGTGCAATTGATCGGCGTGGCCAAGGGCAGCACCCGCAAGGCGGGTTTTGAAACCCTGTTCGATGGCGACAGCGGCGCTGAAATCGTATTGCCCGGCGATTCGCCAGCGCTGCATTTGATCCAGCATATCCGCGACGAATCCCACCGCTTTGCTATCACAGGCCACAAGCAGCGGCGCGATAAAAAACGCCGCAGTTCCAGCCTGGAAGATATTCCCGGGGTGGGGGCAACGCGCCGGCGCGAGCTATTGCGCCACTTTGGCGGGCTGCAAGAGGTGCAAAAAGCCAGTGCGGGCGATCTGGCCAAGGTGCCTGGCATTAGCCGCAAGCTGGCAGAAGAGATCTATGCTTTCTTCCACCACGATTGATTTTCAGTAGCCGGGGGTGATGGTGTATTATCGCGCCCGATTTTTTGAATTTTATTGAGACAGCTACATGACCCTGGCCAACCGCTTGACCCTTGCGCGAATCGTACTGATCCCGCTGTTTGTAGTGGTCTTCTATTTACCCTTCTGGTGGGCGCATTTTGCCTCGGCGATGATCTTTAGTATCGCCGCCATTACCGACTGGGCCGATGGCTATGTTGCGCGCAAATACAACCAAAGCACCCCCTTTGGCGCCTTTCTCGATCCGGTGGCCGACAAACTCATGGTTGCCATAGCACTGCTGCTACTGGTGAGCATCCACTACTACTCGGCCTGGTTTGTGGTGGCTTCGGCGGTAATCGTCGGGCGTGAAATTGTGATCTCTGCCCTGCGCGAATGGATGGCCGGGGTTGGCAAGCGCGCCAGCGTTGCTGTGTCCTATATCGGCAAGCTAAAAACCACCCTGCAAATGACCGCCATTATTGTGTTGCTGATGGATATCAAACTGCTCTATCCCCTGGGTTTTATCGCCCTGGCTGGCGCTGCCGCCTTGACCCTGTGGTCTATGTTCCTCTACCTGCGCGCTGCCTGGCCGCACCTGGTGTCCGAGGCGGAATAAATCCTGCCTCGCGCAGCCTGGGGGCGGCTGTACAGCA
>CAMLRI010000120.1 GCA_946482385.1 uncultured Cellvibrio sp. | reverse complement strand
ATAGCTTCCGGTGTTTGTATACCTATGTGATAAGCGGCAAAACCCGGCAGCACCACCTGATCCAATGCCATACCCAAAATGCGGCCACTGTGTGGTGACACAATACGGGTGCGGGCATTGGTAATGGGATCTGTGACAGTGCCCAGCAGCTCACCCTCTTTCACTTTTTGCCCCAGGGTGGCCGTGCTAAACAATATGCCGCTTTGGTTGGCGCGCACCCACATGGATCTGTAGTACACAGGCGCAATACGGCTCCAGCGTTTTTGTTTGCCGTACATGCCGGTTTTGGCTAACAGTGTATTGATTGCAGCCACACCGGTAGCTACCACTTCGCGCTGCATGGCCATGGGCTCACCCGCTTCCAGGGTAACGGCCGGTATACCTGCACGCACAGCGGCGGCACGCAGTGAATTGGGATTACCACGGCTATTTAATACGGCAATTTCACCAAAACCCTGCGCCAAACGCGCCACGTTTTCATCCGCCAAATCGGCGCGCAATTGCGGCAGGTTAGTGCGATGAAAAGATCCCGTATGCAAATCCACCAAGGCATCGCAATGGCTAATCACCTGGGTAAAAAATGAATGCGCCAAACGCGAAGCCGAGCTGCCGTAGGTATTACCGGGGAAGTAGCGGTTCCAATCGCGACGATCGGGCAAGTAACGGGAGTTGCGCCTAAAACCCATGATATTGGCCACAGGCACACCAATAATGGTGCCGGTGAGTTTGCTGGGATCTATGTCGAAAATAACCTGGCGAATCATTTCAATGCCATTGAGCTCATCGCCATGTACTGCAGCAATCAAGCACAGGGTATTGCCCGGCTTGGCCCCATTAACAACCAATACCGGTGTCTCTTCGCTGAAGCCGCCCACGGCCACATCGGAATTCCAGGTTAAACGCACATAACTATTGGGGGCCACCTGGGTATCCAAAAGAGTTTTGGTGCCCAACAGGGTTAACACATCTTCTGCCGGGGTAAGTGCCGCATCAGAAGATGTAGAACTGGCAGCCAGGGCAGCTATTACACCATTACCGCTGGAAGAACTATCGCTAGAAAAACTATCACCAGAAGAACTATCACTACTGGCAGAGCTGTTACTACTGGCAAAACTGGTATCGCTGGAGGAGTTGGTGATACCGCTCGCCAGTGAGCTCGATGAGGCAGCCGACAAGGCGACATTGGCAGAATCAATGGATGAGTTCGCATCACCGCCGGCCTGGCCAGGAGCAGCTGCAAGGCTTGAGTTAAGCTGCCCTTGCGCCGCAGGAGCAAGCGTATCGGGAGCCAAGGCCACCACCAGAGCTGCCGATGAAGCAGCGAGAGACATTGCCGATGAATTTTCCTGGCGAATTAGCGCAGACGAAGATACTGCCGGTGCTATTGCTGCAATTTGTGATGCGGCGGAGGATACCGCACTGGAAACCTGTTCAGCAGGTTTGGGTTCAGCCGCGCCAGACTGAACCTGCAAGCCATTTGCAATGGCGGCTTCCTGGGCCATTAAGGGCCGCGCCAATCCAACAGCACACAACAGCAATAAACACAGCAGGGCAACAGGCTTCTTAAACATAGGCAATCACAAGTCGTTGGAAGGGCGCAGGGAGATGAAACACAGAACCTTTCAGGCAATCACAATTTGTGATTGCCGCCCGCCATCTACTAATAGCGAGCGGCATAGCCCGAAATTATTCCCACTCAATAGTAGCGGGCGGCTTGCTCGATACGTCGTAACACACACGCGACACGCCGGAGATTTCATTGATGATGCGGTTGGAAACTTTTTCCAGCAAATCGTAAGGCAGGTGCGCCCAACGCGCCGTCATAAAGTCCACAGTCTCCACCGCGCGCAGGGAAATTACCCACTCGTAGCGGCGACCATCACCCACCACACCCACAGATTTCACCGGCAGGAATACGGCGAAGGCCTGCGAGGTTTTGTGGTACCAATCGGCAGCACGCAGCTCTTCCAAAAATATTGCATCGGCTTCGCGCAGGATATCGGCGTACTCTTTTTTGACTTCGCCGAGAATGCGCACACCCAGGCCCGGGCCGGGGAATGGATGGCGGTAGACCATGTCGTAGGGCAAACCCAATTCCAGGCCAATTGCGCGCACCTCATCTTTAAACAATTCGCGCAGCGGCTCCACCAGTTTGAACGCCATATCTTCCGGTAAGCCACCCACATTGTGGTGGGATTTGATCACATGGGCTTTGCCGGTTTTGGCGGCCGCCGATTCGATCACATCGGGGTAAATAGTGCCTTGCGCCAACCACTTAACATCTTGCAGTTTGGTGGCTTCGGCATCGAACACATCAATAAAAGTGCCGCCGATAATTTTGCGTTTTTTCTCCGGGTCGTTAACACCGGCGAGCTTGCTGAGGAACTGTTCTTCCGCATCGGCGCGGATAACGCGCACGCCCATATTTTTGGCGAACATATCCATTACCTGGTCGCCTTCATTTTTGCGCAGCAAGCCGTTGTCGACAAACACACAGGTGAGCTGGTCGCCGATAGCGCGATGCAGCAGTGCCGCCACTACCGATGAATCCACGCCACCGGAAAGGCCGAGCAACACTTTGTCGCCGCCCACTTGCTCGCGCACTTTTTTAATCGCATCTTCAACAATATTGGCGGGAGTCCACAGGGCTTTGCAGGCGCAGAGCTGCAACACAAAGTGTTCGAACAAACGCTTACCCTGCAAGGTGTGGGTAACTTCCGGGTGGAACTGCACACCGTAGAATTTTTTGGCTTCGCAATACATGCCGGCAATGGGGCAAGAGGGAGTGGATGCCATTAACTCAAAACCAGCGGGCATTTTGGTGACCTTATCGCCGTGGCTCATCCACACATCGAGCAATGGGGCGCCATCGTGGTCCACATGGTCTTTGATGTCGTGCAACAGCGAAGCGCTGCCGTGCACCTTGATTTGCGCATAGCCAAATTCGCGGATATTGGAGGATTCCACCCAGCCACCCATTTGCATGGCCATGGTTTGCATGCCGTAGCAAATACCCAACACAGGTACGCCCAGGTCAAACACCGCTTGGGGTGCGCGCGGCGAACCCGCTTCGGTGGTGGACTCAGGGCCGCCGGCGAGGATGATGCCGGCAGGTTGATAAGCGCGGATTTCCTCGTCGCTCATATCCCAGGCGCGAATTTCCGAGAAGACGCCAATTTCGCGTACGCGGCGCGCAATCAACTGGGTGTATTGCGAACCAAAATCGAGGATAAGAATGCGCTGGGCGTGAATATCGTGAGTCATGCTAGTTCCTGCATTAAAGAAAAAAACGAATCGGGTGGAAACGAAAAACTCGGGCAAGCCCGAGTTTTTCGTTTAGCCAAGCGGATAAAAATTAACGACCGCCAATGGGGTAGTTGGGCGCTTCCTTGGTGATCTGCACATCGTGCACATGGCTTTCGCCCATGCCGGCAGCGGTTACACGCACAAACTGCGGCTGGGTGCGCATAGCTTCAAGGTCGCTGCAACCTGTGTAGCCCATGGCCGAGCGCAAACCGCCCATCATTTGGTGAACTATGGCCGCCAGCGGGCCTTTGTAGGGCACCCGGCCTTCAATGCCTTCGGGCACCAGCTTTTCGGCACCGGCGCTGGCATCCTGGAAATAGCGGTCGCTGGAGCCTTGGGTTTGCGCCATAGCGCCCAGGGAACCCATGCCGCGGTAGGCTTTGTAAGTGCGGCCTTGGTAGAGCTCCACCTCGCCCGGCGCCTCTTCGGTACCGGCAAACATGGAGCCCATCATCACGGCGTGGGCACCGGCAACAATCGCCTTGGCGATATCGCCCGAGTAGCGGATACCGCCATCGGCAATGGCGGGAACGCCTGTGCCCTTAAGGGCAGCAGTCACATTGGCAATAGCGGAAATTTGCGGTACGCCCACGCCGGATACGATACGGGTGGTGCAAATAGAACCTGGGCCAATGCCTACTTTCACGGCATCGGCACCCGCCTCCACCAGCGCCAGGGCGGCGGCACCAGTGGCAATATTGCCGCCGATCACCTGTACATCCGGGTATTTGGCTTTAATGGCGCGCACGCGATCCAACACGTTTTTGCTGTGGCCGTGGGCAGTATCTACCACCAGCACATCTACCCCCGCTTCTACCAGGGCATCGACACGAGCATCGGTATCGCGGCTGGTGCCCACACTGGCACCCACGCGCAAACGGCCTTCCGGGTCTTTACAGGCATTGGGGTATTTTTCGGCTTTGTTAATGTCTTTTACGGTGATCAGGCCGGTAAGTTCGAAGTTGTCGTTTACCACCAGCACTTTTTCAATGCGGTGTTTATGCAACAAATTGCGCACTTGTTCGGGAGTAAAACCTTCTTTGACAGTCACCAGCTGCTCTTTGGGCGTCATGATGCTGGAGACGCTGGCGTCGAGGTTAGTTTCAAAACGCACATCGCGGCCGGTGACTATGCCAACCAGGTCGCCATTGTGCAGCACAGGTACACCGGAAATGTTGTTGCGGCGGGTCAAGGCAATCAGGTCGCGAATAGTTGCATCGGAATCAATGGTGATTGGATCTTTCACCACACCGGCTTCGAATTTTTTTACCGCGCGCACTTCAGCGGCCTGCTGCTCGATAGGCATGCTCTTGTGGATAATGCCGATACCGCCCTCTTGGGCAATAGCAATGGCCAAGCGAGCTTCGGTTACTGTATCCATAGCGGCAGAAATCAGCGGGATATTCAGCTGGATTTTGCGCGTCAATTGGGTTTTAAGGGACACGTCTTTGGGGATTACCTCGGAAAAACCGGGCACCAGCAACACATCATCAAACGTGAGTGCTTCTTCAACAATTCGCAACATACTTCAACCCAACCTCTGCAAGAGCCAATAGCCGGCCATCATTTACACGCTTAAGCGGTGTTTGTGTCCGGTAAAAATAAACGCGGGATTATAGCGGCTTGCCCCCGCAGGGTAAACACAAGATATTGTGTTGCCAGCCCCAACAAGGGCAGACAAGCCCAGCCCCTGGCCCTACAATTGCCGCCCATGACGACTTCCGACTTTTTTAGCCCAAACCCTGACCGCCCCTCACCCGAGCGGGAAATTGTCAGCGTTAGCCAACTAAACCGCCGCGCCCGCCAGCTGCTGGAAACCCATATCCCCCTGCTGTGGGTGGAGGGCGAGCTATCCAATGTATCCATCCCCTCCTCTGGCCACTGGTACTTCACCCTAAAAGATGACCAAGCCCAGGTGCGCTGCGCTATGTTTCGCAACCGCAATATGCAGGTGCGCTTCCGCCCCCAACAGGGGCAACAGATACTGGTGCGCGCCCGGGTTAGCCTTTACGAGGGTCGCGGCGACTACCAGATCATTGTTGAACACATGGAGGAGGCCGGCGCCGGCGCCCTGCAGCGCGCCTTTGAACAGCTCAAGGCCAGGCTGGCACAGGAGGGCCTGTTCGACCCGGCCCACAAAAAGCCCCTGCCCAGCCTGCCGCGCCGCATAGGGGTCATCACCTCCCCCACTGGCGCCGCCATACGCGATATTTTAAGCGTGCTGGAACGCCGCTTTGCCTCTACGCCTGTCACCCTCATCCCGGTGGCGGTACAAGGCAAAGAGGCAGCGCCACAAATCGTCCGCGCCCTAGAGTTAGCCAACCGCAGCGGTTTGTTTGATGTGCTGATTCTGGCGCGGGGCGGCGGCTCCCTGGAGGACTTATGGCCGTTTAACGAAGAGATTGTCGCCCGCGCCATCTATGCCAGCCAGGTACCAGTGATTAGCGGTGTGGGCCATGAGGTGGATATCACCATTGCCGATTTTGTCGCCGACGTCCGCGCCCCCACCCCCTCAGCGGCGGCCGAACTGGTAGTACCCGATGGCGATGACTGGCTGGATAAATTTATCGGTTTCGAGGTATTGCTGGAGGAGGCCATGCTGCGCCAGCTGCGCTACTGGCAACAGCGCCTGACCTGGCTGCGCCAGCGTTTGCGCCACCCGCGCGAGCGCCTGGAGCAACAGAGCCAACGGCTGGACAACCTGGAACTGCGCCTTAAAGCCCAGCTGCAGCGCCAACTCAGCCAATACCGCCACCACCTGGAACAGCTCAACCTGCGTCTGCAGCCCCACCACCCCAAGCTGCGCCTGGCGCGCCTGCATGAGCAGCTGGCGCAGCTGCAACAGCGGCTGGTGCGCCACCAGCAGCAGCAACTGGGGCAGCAGCAACAGCGCCTGGGCGAAGCCCTGCGCCTGCTTAATATGCTCAACCCCCTCAACACCCTGGAGCGCGGCTATGCCCTGGCAACCCGCCTGGGCAACCAACAATTGATCACCCGCAGCAACCAGCTGCACCCAGGCGACCTGATACACACCCAGGTCAGCGAGGGCAGCTTTATCAGCCGGGTAGAAAAGATCAATCCGGCAAAAACAGTCACCAGCAAAGACTGATCACCCCAAAGGCTTACCTCCAATCAGCCATTGCAGCGCCCTGCCCCGACCAGTATATTGGCGCCTTTCTTGTCGGGGCGCCTTGGCAGCAACTTGCTGTACGGAGGCTGAGATGGGCTCGGCCCAACCCGTAGAACCTGATCAGGTTGAGACCTGCGGAGGGAACAAGTGCGCGCATCTACCAGCCCCGCTGCCGCCCTCCCGCCTCAACCCAAGAGGCGCATACCATGACCCTTACCCCACCACTGCATATCGCCATTGCCGGCGCCGGCCTATTGGGCCGCCTGCTCGCCTGGCGATTGGCGCTGCAAGGCCATCGCATCAGCCTGTTCGAGGCCGGCAGTTTTTATCAGCCAACAGCGGGACAG
>CAMLRI010000119.1 GCA_946482385.1 uncultured Cellvibrio sp. | reverse complement strand
CCCCAGCCCACCAGCTTGGAATACTGGGCGATCTGCTCGTTGCTAAAACCCACCTCGCGGTAGAACTGGATCGACATGCGGCCGAGAAAGGCTTCGCCCAACTTAAACAAAAATACAAAAGCCAAAATCATCAGTGCCAGTTGCAGGCCATTGCGGCGCACAAATTCGGCAAAGGGCTCCACCACAGTCACACTCAGGCGCACCAGCAATCGCTGCCACAGGCTTTGGCTCAGCCCCAGGCGCTGGGCATAAAGCAGCTCCGCTTCGGCTTGCAGCTGCTCGCGCTCGCTCGGCGGTTCTGGCACCAGCAGGGTGAATAACATCATCAGCCCCATCACCCCCGCCAACAGCAGGTACACCTGGTTCCAGCCCAGGGCATCGGCGTAGTGAAAGGCGAGAAACCCCGGCAACGAGTAGCCAGTCCACCAACCCATCACCCCCATGGCGGCGGCCGCCGACAAGCGCTGGCTGTCGCTGCCGATCAGGTCGATGCGGTAGGCATCTACCGCCACATCCTGGGTGGCAGAAAAGGTGGTAATGCAGAGCGCCAGCAGCGAGGTCCAGATCAATGCCCGCGCCGGGTCGGTAGTGGCTATGGCCAGGGTGGCGAGCAGCATCAGTGCCTGCATCAGCAGTATCCAGCCGCGGCGCTGCCCCAGGCGCCGGCACAACCAGGGCAATTTCACCCGGTCGAGCAGCGGCGCCCACAAAAAATTGATGGCATAAACAATAGTGACCGAGCCGAAATAGCCGATGGCCGCGCGCGACAAACCGGCGTCGCTCAACCAGCCGCTCATAGCCGAACCGACCAGCACCCAAGGGAAGCCCGAGGAGCAGCCGAGCAAAAAAATATACAGCATGCGCCAATCGCGAAAGGCGGCAAGGGTGTTTAGCCAGGAGTGGGTGCCAGAGGCGGGGCTGTGCAGCATAAGCAGGTCAACAATGGGCAAGCCAAAATAGGCAGGGCGACAACAGAATCAAAAAAACAGAGGGAAAAATAACAAGGGGCGGCTAAGCCACCCCTGTTAACGCATCAATCGCGGAAGTTCTCGAACTGCATGGGCATGCCCAGCTCGGCGGCGCGCAGGGCGGCGATGCACTCTTGCAAATCGTCGCGCTTTTTGCCGGTAACCCGCACCTGCTCACCCTGGATACTGGCCTGCACCTTGAGCTTTTTGTCTTTCACCAGGGCGACAATTTTTTTGGCCAAGTCCTTATCAATACCTGTGCGCACTTTCACATCGCGCTTCACTTGTTTGCCGGCACTTTTGATCTGGCCAATTTCCAGGCAGCTCACATCAATACCGTTTTTCGCCATGGCCGGGCGCAATACATCCAGCATTTGGTCGAGCTGCATATCGGCATCGGCGGTAAGGGTAATTTCATACTCCTTGCGCTCGAACTTGGCATCCACACCTTTAAAATCGAAACGGTTGCTAATCAGGCGCTGGGCCTGATCCACGGCGTTGGTGAGGTCGTGTTTATCAACTTCGGAAACCACGTCAAAAGACGGCATAACTATCCTCGAACTTTTTCAAACTATAGGTACAGGTTTATACAAACAGGGTGGCAAAGGCGATGGCGCACACCCAGAACAACAGCGCGCGCTGGTACAGCGGCTGGCTGGATTTGATCAGCGCAAACGAATAGGCCGGCTCGTTGTGGGTGGTAATCACATCGCCGGTCAGGTCTTCGATAATATCCTGCGCCTCCTCTTCCAATTCTTCGCGGGCTTCGGCCTGCTGCTCAGCGCTCATTTCAGCAAGCTCCGCTTTGCTTTGCAGGGTGGGTGCCCCCAGGGCACCGCGCAGGCATTCATTGAGCACGGCGGCCGATGAACTTTCGATATCCAACAAATTTTTGCGCAGCGGGCTGGTTTCAAAGTTGCCGACAAAAGCCCAGGTAACACCCATCAGGCGCACCGCTGGCATTTCCAATAACCACAACCATTTGGTCGCCAGGCGGGCGTAGTCGCTGCCCTCGTCTGCCAGCTCGCGGTAAAGCACGCTCAGGCGATACAGCAGGGCACCAAAGGGGCCGATGATCACAAACCAGAAAAGCACGGCGAAGGTGCGCTCAAAACCGCGGTAGGCAATGGCTTTCAGGGTTTGGGTGTGCAGTGAGCGCCAGTCATCCACTTCCGCATCGGCATCCTGATCGCGGCCTTCGGCTTTTTTGTTGCCGCGCAGGTTTTCCAACCAGAGGCTGGCGGCGACGTTATCGCCCTTGTTGACCAGCTCAATATAGGCTTTGACATCTTCCACCAGGTTGCCGCGCCCCAGGCTGTACAGCAGCACCGGCACATACAACAGGATCAGCGCCGTTTGCCCCAGGTTGAGGTAGAGCAACACAAACAACAGCAGCAATAGCGCCAGGGGAATCAACAGCGCCAGGGCCAGCACCAGGGCGGGCACAGCGGCCAAGCCGGGAATTTTTTGCAGGCGGCCAACCAACAGGCGAAACCAGCCGTCCTGCTGGATCACACTGGCACTACCCAACCAATAAAGAATGGCGAACACCACAACCAAGCTGAGAAAAATCATAGGAATCCAGTCACTTTTATAGAGGCAAAATGGAGGCAAAAAAACGCGGCCAGTCGAAGGCCGGGCCTGGGTCTGTCTTGCGTCCCGGCGCTATCTGCTCATGGCCAGTGATACGCGCAGGGCTAAGTTTAGGGTAAGTTGCCAGCAACTGGCGAGTGACTTTTTCCAAGCTATGGTATTGCGCGTCTGTGTAGGCCACATCATCTGTGCCTTCCAGCTCTATACCTATGCTGTAGTCATTGCAGTTGGCGACCCCCTCAAAACTGGAGGCGCCCGCGTGCCAGGCGCGCTCATCAAAGCTGACAAACTGGGTAATACTGCCATCGCGCTCAATCAATAAATGCGCCGACACCTGCAAATTGGCAATGCTGGCGAAATAAGGGTGAAGGCCGGCATCCAGGCGGTTTTGGAAAAACGCCTGCACATGGCCGCCGCCAAACTGCCCCGGCGGCAGGCTGATGTTGTGGATAACCAGCAGGCTCACCTCTGTGCCCGGCGGGCGCTGGTTGTAATTGGGTGAGGGGCAGCGCACAGCGGCAGATAGCCAGCCCTGTTGGATACTCATATCGTTCATTGTGGCGCTCGCATCAGGCGGGAACTGTGCGGTCGGCCGCCCAGCGGCGCAACTGGTTGATCTGCTCCGCCATCACAATCGACAGAGGGCTGGTAGCGGCCAATTCCTTCAGCAGCAGTGCGGTATCCAAAGGCTTGGCTTCAGAGGCAGCGGTGTAGAGCGCCGCCACTATCGCCTGCTCGATTTCCGAACCGGAAAAACCCTGGCTGGCGGCCGCCAGCTGTGCCAGGTCAAAGCTCTCGGGCAGGCACTGGCGCTTGCCGAGGTGGATGGCAAAAATATCGCGCCGCACTGCTTCATCGGGCAAATCGACAAAGAAGATTTCATCCAGACGCCCCTTGCGGATCAACTCCGGTGGCAGACGGCTGATGTCGTTGCTGGTGGCCACAATAAACACCCGGGTGCTGCGCTCGGCCATCCAGGTGAGCAGGCTGCCCAGCAGCCGCTGGGATACACCATTGTCGTTGCCGTCCTGCGCCATGCCTTTTTCAATTTCATCCAACCAGAGCACACAGGGCGACATGGCATCGGCCAGCTTGAGCGCCTCGCGCAGGTTGCGTTCGGTTTCGCCATGGTATTTGTTGTAGAGCGCCCCCACATCCATGCGCATCAGTGGCAGCCCCCACATACCTGCCACCGCCTTGGCCGCCAGGCTTTTGCCGCCGCCCTGTACACCTAATAACAATATGCCTTTGGGGCGATCCAGCTTGGCATCCTCGCTGTTAAAGGCGTCGCGGCGGGTGAGCAGCCAGCGCTTGAGATTGCTTAAGCCACCGACATTGGAGAAGTTTTCCGTCTGCTGTTCAAAGCTGATCACCCCTTCCATATCCAGCAGGGCAAATTTGGCTTTGTTGATGCGCGGCAAATCTTCCTCGGTGAGGGCGCCATCGTTCCAGATAGCGCCGCGCACCAGGCGACGTATATCGCTGGCGTTCATGCCCTGGAGGTTGTTGACCAGTTTTTTCAGGGTGAGGTTGTCGGTTTTCACCCGCGCACCGGCATGGCGGTCAGACCAATCTTTGGCCTCATCGCGCACAATTTCCATAATTTTGTCATCGTCGGGTAGCGACAAGGTGTAGCTGGCGGAATAGCGCGCCAATTCTGCGGGCAAGCGCAGCTGGTGGCTAAGTAATACCAGTGTATGAGGTACGGCAAAATGGTTGAGGGCTATATCTTTTAGCAGGCGCACCACCTGGGGCTGGTCGCTGAGGAATGGGTGCAGGTCGCAGAGGGCATAAATGCCCGGTTGATGCTGTTGCTTGATATGGCGCAGCATTTCTTCGGCATCATTCAGCTCGCTGCCCTTGGGCACCAGCTGGGGACCAAAGCTCATACGCGTTAAACCATCGGTGAGCGACCAGCGGTGCAGGTCCTTGCCCTGCTTGTTAGCCACTTTCAATAACACATCCAGCGCTTTTTTTTCCTCGTAGGTTTCTATCACCAACAAAGGGATACGCGCATCCAGCAGGAGCTTAATCTCGTTGACGTCTTGCACACTGGTCTCCTTGGCCCGAGGGGAAAGGCGCAAGCATGCAGCGCCAGGTTGCAGCTTGCAATGTTTTTGGCTGCTGTAACGCTTTTGATTTGGCGCATGCCCGGCCCGGCAAATTCTGGTTAAATAGCTGCCCCGGAGGAACCCACCATGCCATCGCAACGCCATTTAAGCCTGATCGATAACCTGATTGTGAACGCCGACCGCGCCCTGCGCACCCTGGCCGCCGGCAGCGATATGAGCTGCGAGCGCCCCTCCCCTGCCCGCCCACTCAATGAGGCGGAGCTGAGCGACGCCGAGCGCAAACAGGCGGCAGCCTTAATGCGCGTTAACCACACCGGCGAAGTTTGCGCCCAGGCGCTCTACCAGGGCCAGGCGCTCACCGCCAAGCTGCCGCAAGTGCGCGCCGAGATGGAACAAGCCGCCGCCGAAGAAATCGACCATTTGGTGTGGTGCCAGGAGCGGATCGACGCCCTGGGCAGCCATACCAGCTACCTCAACCCGCTGTGGTACGGCTTGTCGTTTGCCATAGGCGCCGGTGCCGGCCTGGTGAGCGATAAGGTGAGCCTGGGGTTTGTGGCAGCCACTGAAGATCAGGTGTGCAAGCACCTGCATAGCCATCTGCAATTGCTGCCGGATGCCGACCAACGCAGCCGCGCCGTGGTAGAGCAAATGTTGGAGGATGAAGCGCGCCATGCCGATATGGCGCTGGCCGCCGGGGGTTATGATTTTCCCACGTCGGTGAAGGGATTAATGACGCTGGTGTCCAAGGCAATGACCAAAACCAGCTATCACATTTAAAACCACACAAACCAAGTGGCGGCTGTTTAACAAACGCCACCCTGTAGCAGGTTTGGCATCGGGGAGTGTGTTTCGAAAACGCATAAATACATCCCTGTAGCTCCCTTTCGTCATCCATGACTCAAGGGTTTCGAAAC
The DNA here is from genome assembly GCA_946482385.1 of uncultured Cellvibrio sp. Next base: position 1,247 of record CAMLRI010000119.1, on the reverse strand, counting down.
ACACTCCCCGACACCAAACTCGATAGTGCCAGTGCAAAATCCATAGCGCCGTTTTCTAAGGGCGCTCAATCAAGCCTCGCGAATCTCGTAAGAATGGGTGATTTCCACACCGCCCGCCTCCAGCATAATGGACGCCGAGCAATACTTGGTGGCCGACAGCTCCACTGCGCGCTTCACCTGGGCCTCCTTCACATCCTTGCCGGTAACGATAAATTTCATATGAATTTTGGTGAAGGGCGAAGGCACACCCTCGGCGCGCTCGGCATCCAGCTCGCAACGGCAATCCGTCACCTGCTGGCGCGCCTTGGTGAGGATACTCATCACATCAAATGAAGAGCAGCCGCCCAAACCCAGCAGCAACATCTCCATAGGGCGCACCCCGGTATTGCGGCCGCCATGATCCGCCGGGCCATCCATCAACACCGCATGGCCACTGCCTGACTCACCCAAAAACTGGGCGCCATCCACCCACTTAACCACTGCTTGCATATCCAACCTCATAGCTCTAGGGCATCGCAAAAGGGCGCTAGGTTAGCATAAGGATAAGGCAATCCAAAAATGTCACATAAATCAACACAGCGGAACCATCCCAAGATTTTTGGTAGACAATTCAAGCAACTAGGCTTATAACTGCATCACATTTCTCAAGCTTGTTCCCTGGACTCGCTGGCAGCTAGAAAACCATGCAGTCATAATAATTTTATATTGCAATTCGTCATATAAAACCCTTCCAGGATTTAGGAGCCCACACTTTGGTCGCTGTCTCTCTTACACCGCACATTAAGAATGTGGATGATTTTCTGGTGCACTGCCACCGCCGCCGCTATCCCGCGAAAAGCACCATTATTTACGCCGGCGACAAAAGCGACTCGCTCTACTACATAGTCAAAGGCTCAGTCACCGTACTGATCGAAGATGACGATGGCCATGAAATGATTGTGGCTTACCTCAACGACGGCGACTTTTTTGGCGAAATGGGGTTGTTCGACGACAAGGATTCACGCAGCGCCTGGGTGCGCGCCAAATCCGAATGCGAAGTGGCGGAAATCAGCTACGCCAAATTCCAGGAAATTTCTGAAGCCCACCCGGAATTCCTGTTTGCCCTGGGCAGCCAAATGGCCCGCCGCCTGCGCGCCACCACCCGCAAAGTGGGCGACCTGGCATTCCTCGATGTGACCGGCCGCGTAGCCCGCACCCTGCTCGAACTCTGCAAAGAACCCGATGCCATGACCCACCCGGACGGCATG
>CAMLRI010000118.1 GCA_946482385.1 uncultured Cellvibrio sp. | reverse complement strand
AGTTGCTATTGGCAGTTGTGCCTGTACCAGTTGTTCCTGCGCGTTATTCCTCTTCGTTTTCCGGCATATATCCTTGGGCCCGCGCCTGGCGCGCCTGCTCTTCCAGTTGCTGCTGCATGTTGATGGCCTGCTGTTGCAGCTCCTGAATTTTTTGCGGGTTGCCGTAAAGCTTTTGCAGTTCTGCCAATTGCTCGGCGGAACCAAGTTGCAGCTCCTGCGCCACTTGCTCGGCCTGGGCATCGAGCTTGCTGCGCGCTAGCTGTTCATTATCGTAATCCTCAGTCAGGTAATAAAACTCGCTGGCGCGCTGGTAGTGCCCGGCGGCCATGGCCTGGTCGGCGTAGGCCTTGGCTTTTTGCGTTAGCAGCTTGAGCTGCGCTGTTTGATCCAGGTCGCGGTACACATCCCGCGCACTTTCCCAAAGTGCGGCAGTGCTGGTGTAAGACTTGAGCAAACGCTCGGCGTGGGCCAGGCGCGCCTGGTCGATCTGGGCGCGCAATCGGTCGGCGGCGCGGTAGTCGCCCACTTGTTGGGTCCATTGCCAGGCTTGGCCAAATAAATCGCGCACGGCTTGCAAACGGTCACCTTGTTTATCGCTACCGCCTACACCACCCCCGCTGTGCCACTGCTGCACAAACGCGTGGCTGGCCTGTTGCCATTTCAGGGCGGCCAGCTGGTCGCCGGGTTTAATGGCATCTTTTTGCTGCGCCAATTGCGCCAGGGCTTGCAAGTAGGTTTCCGGCAGCAGGCTTTGGTAGCTATTGAGCAGGCGCTGGATATTGGCAGTGGGCAAATTGGCGACATAGGGCCCGTAATCCGGGTTTAGTTGGTAGCCACCGCCCAGGGTGATGGCCGCGCGGTTGTTGTTGGCAAAATAATCCTGACTGCGCAGTTTGAAGTGCTCCTGGGCAAAGGCCGCCACCGGCATATTGTCGGGGGATTTTTTTAGCGCGGCGATCAGCACATGGTCGGCATCGGCAAAGCGCGCGCCTTTTTCATACCACTGAAAAGCCCCGGCGGGCTTGCCATCGTTAAACAAATTGCCTTTTTGCTCTTCGCTTTTGCCCTGCCGGGTGCCCAGGGCCATGGCTTTTGCCAGGGCTTGTTGCGCCACCGGGTTGCCGCCGGTTTCGCACACATAGCCTTGGGCGCGGTCGTATTCATTAATGGCATCCCACAAGTTGCCGGATGCCTCCAGGGTTTGCCCTTGTTGGTAGGCGCGCTGTGCTTCGGAAACACTCAGGTCGGCCACGCAGTCGGCCAATACAGGGGCGCTGCCGATTGCCAGGGCAAGCAGCGCAAGGGGTAATAGTCGTTTCATTGCAGTGAATTTCGTTGATGAGATAAACATGGTTGGTGTTGAAAAAGGCGGCTCTGTGAGTTGTTGGTTTAGGCCGCCCGTTCAGGACGCCGGCTTAGGCCGCTTGTGTCTCCGGTATTGCCAAGGCCTGGTTTAGTTTTTGCCAATCCTTGGGGCTGAGCAGCGGTTTAAACAGCGCCAGGGTGGCGCTAAAGATTTCATCTGGCACTGCCTGGCGGAAGCCTTGCAGCAGTGCTAATCGCTCGCTGTGGTTAATGTTGGGAATCATCAGCAGCAGCGAGCGCAGGTTTTCCTCGGGTGTGAGCGAGGCCACAATGCGCTGCTCTATCGCCTGGATTTCCTCGTCGCTGTAGTGCTGCCACAAAAGCTGGCTGTTGTGGGTTTCCTCCACCCGCATATGGCTAAAGTTTTCCGCCACAAACAGGCTGAAGTGGCCGTAAAGGTCGGCCAGTGCCTGGTTGCGTGCTGGCTCAGGCGCCTGGCGGGCCTCCATCACCAGGTAGTGGAGCTCGGCAATCTCGCGCTCGTGCTGCACATGGTCGTCCTGGGTTTGCAGCTGCGGGTGGCCAAGGGCCTGCAGCGGCGCATGAATAAAGTCGTTTTCGTGTTGCAAATGGCTGCGGCAAAAATCCAGCAGGCTGGCGGTGATATCCATTTGCTGGCTGACGGCCAGGGTATCGCTGTGGTCGAGTTTGCCCAGGTCGACCAGGCATTGGCAGAGGGCGGCGCGCAGGCCTTTGTGGATCAGGGTGTAGATATTAAAACGCGGGCTGGTTGGCTGTGATTGCATGGTAAAACCTCAGTTCCTGTTGAGTGTGGTGAAGCGGCGCCCAGTGCCCCGGCGAAAGCTCCGTAAAGCAGTTCCTTGATTGCTCTGTATCGCCGGGCGCTGCCACTCCATGGGCGGCTTGCTCCATGAGACGCAGGTGCATTCTGGCGCAGCGGCGGGCGCGCTTCTGTAAAACTTTGTGAGCCGGGCAAGAGGGCAGCGGCCCAGGCCTCGCATAGCACCTGCCTGGCAAATAGGCTAGAATGCCGGCCATTCTTGCGCCCCCCTAAAGCGGGGATTTTTTTCCATCCTTATTAAGTAGTTAGCCCCTGTGACCGACCTCAGCCATATCCGCAACTTTTCCATCATCGCCCACATTGACCACGGTAAATCCACCATTGCCGACCGTTTTATCCAAATGTGCGGCGGCCTGAGCGACCGCGAAATGGAGGCGCAAGTGCTTGATTCCATGGACTTGGAACGCGAGCGCGGCATTACCATCAAAGCCCACAGCGTGACCCTTAACTACAAGGCGCGCGATGGCAAAACCTACCAGCTCAACTTTATTGATACCCCCGGCCACGTGGACTTCACCTACGAAGTATCCCGCTCCCTGGCGGCCTGTGAAGGCGCGCTGCTGGTGGTGGACGCGGCCCAGGGCGTAGAGGCGCAATCGGTCGCCAACTGCTACACCGCCATTGAGCAGGGCCTGGAAGTAATCCCGGTATTGAACAAGATGGACTTGCCCCAGGCGGAGCCAGAGCGGGTCGCCCAGGAAATTGAAGACATTATCGGCCTGGACGCCATGGAAGCTGTGCGCTGCTCGGCCAAGTCCGGTATGGGTATGGAGGATGTGCTGGAAGAACTGGTGCGCCTGGTGCCCCCGCCGCAGGGCGATGTGGATGCCCCTTTGCAGGCCCTGATTATCGACTCCTGGTTCGACAACTACCTGGGCGTTGTGTCCCTGGTGCGGGTGATGCAAGGCACCCTCAAGTTAAAAGACAAAATCATCGCCAAAACCATTGGCAAACCCCAGCTGGTGGACGGCCTGGGTGTGTTTACCCCCAAGCCTTTGCAGCTAAAAGAACTCAAGGCCGGTGAAGTGGGCTTTGTGGTTGCCGGTATCAAGGACATTCACGGCGCCCCTGTGGGCGATACCCTGACCCACGCGCAAACCCCGGAAGTAGAAGCACTGGCCGGCTTCCAAAAAATCAAACCCCAGGTTTATGCCGGTATGTTCCCGGTCAGCTCCGACGACTTTGAAGACTTCCGCGAAGCCCTGGCCAAACTGACCCTCAACGATGCCTCGCTGTTTTACGAGCCGGAGAGCTCCGATGCACTCGGCTTTGGTTTCCGCTGCGGCTTCCTCGGCATGCTGCACATGGAGATCATCCAGGAGCGGTTGGAGCGCGAGTACGACCTCGACCTGATTACCACCGCCCCCACCGTGGTCTACGAAATTGAAACCACCAAAGGCGAAACTATTTACGTCGACAACCCCTCCAAGTTGCCCGACCCCGGCAGTATTGCGGAAATGCGCGAGCCGATAGTGGAAGCCAATATCCTGGTGCCCCAGGAGCATCTGGGCAACGTTATCACCCTGTGTATTGAAAAGCGCGGTGTGCAAAAAGATCTGCAATTCACCGGCTCGCAAGTGGCTGTGCGCTATGAGTTGCCGATGAACGAAGTGGTCACCGACTTCTTTGATCGCCTGAAATCGGTCAGCCGCGGCTTTGCCTCCCTCGACTACAACTTTGTGCGCTTCCAGCCAGCCAAACTGGTGCGCCTGGATGTGTTGATCAACGGTGAAAAAGTGGATGCCCTGGCGATTATTGTGCATCGCGACAAGGCGCAAAACATGGGCCGCAGCCTGGTGGAAAAAATGAAAGAACTGATTCCCCGGCAGATGTTTGATGTGGCTATCCAGGCAGCCATTGGCGGCCAGGTAGTGGCGCGCTCCACGGTAAAAGCCCTGCGCAAAGACGTACTGGCCAAGTGTTATGGCGGCGACGCCACCCGTAAGAAAAAACTGCTGGAAAAACAAAAGGCCGGCAAGAAGCGCATGAAGCAAGTAGGCAATGTGGAGATCCCCCAGGCAGCCTTCTTTGCAGTGTTGAAAATCGACAGCTAATCCACGGCAGCAATAAACTGCACCAATCAACAGAGACGATTAATGAGCATAAATCTTCCCCTGATCCTCACCCTGGCGGTGCTGGCCACCGGTTTGGTCTGGCTGTACGACGCACTCTTGTTGGCGCGTCCTCGTCGGGTCAAAGTTGAAGCGGTAGAGCGCCAATACGGCCAGCTGGCCCAGGGCACTGATGAGCAGCAACAGGCTTATGCCCAGGCACGCGAGCAGGCCGGGCGCGAACCGCTGTTGGTGGAATACTCCAAATCGTTTTTCCCTGTGCTGTTTATTGTGTTTTTTGTGCGCTCGTTTTTGGTGGAGCCTTTCCAAATTCCCTCTGGCTCCATGATTCCCACCCTCAAGGTCGGCGATTTTATCTTGGTTAACAAGTACACCTATGGTGTGCGCCTGCCCGTACTGAATACTGAAATCATTCCGGTCAACAAGCCCCAGCGCGGCGACGTGATGGTGTTTTTCCCACCCCATGCGCCGGAGATTTACTACATCAAGCGGGTGATCGGCTTGCCCGGCGATCACATCAGCTATATTAATCACAAGCTGACCATCAACGGCGTGCCCGTACTCGAAACCGATGTGGCGCTCTTGCCGCCCAATCGCCCGCTGGTGCGCGAAGTCAAAGAAACCATTGATGGCCATGAATTCAGCAGCTACAAGCGCCTGGTCATTGGCGAGTTGAGCCGCAAAGGTTCCTGGGTAGTACCCGAAGGCCATTACTTTATGATGGGCGATAACCGCGATGACAGCCTCGACAGCCGCGCCTGGGGCTTTGTCAAAGAGGACCAAATTGTCGGCAAGGCGTTTGCGGTGTGGATGCACTGGGACAAGTTGCTGAGCATCCCCAGTTTTGGCAATGTCGGTAAAATTCAATAATCCCCACCGGGGCTACAAACAAAAGAGGCCTTAAAATGCGTGTACTGGATAGCAAATTTGCCGCCCATCAGCGCGGTTATGGTTTGTTGCAGTGGTTGGCGATATTGGCCGCTGCCGGTTTTTTCCTGTTGTTTGCCTTCCGTGTCGTGCCCTTGTATGCCGAAAACCGCTATGTGATTTCTGCGCTTAAATCCCTGGAGGATGGCGGGTCGCGTTTGGCGGATATGACCGACGCCGAGATCAAGAAAAAATTGACCAACTTTTATATGGTCAACAATGTGCGCAGCGAAGGCCCCACCAAAAATATCAAAATTGATCGCTCCAACAATAAAGTGCTGGTGATGATCGATTATGAAACCCGCGTTAACCTGTTTTACAACATAGATTTGGTGTTGGTGTTTCAAAACCATCTCGACAGCACCCGCACTAATATGTGTTGCCGCCCTTTCGAGGCAATACAAAAGAAATGATTAGCCCGCAACGTGATTAACCTTAAATACCAGCGCCTACAGCAATCTTTAGGCTACCAGTTTACCGATGTGCGCCAGTTGCAACTGGCGCTTACCCACCGCAGCCATGGCGCCAGCAACAACGAGCGCCTGGAGTTTCTCGGCGATTCCATTCTGAATTTTGTGATGGGTGAAGCGCTTTATCGCCAGTTGGGCGAAGCGCGCGAAGGCCAGTTGAGCCGCCTGCGCTCACAGCTGGTGCGCGGCGACACCCTGGCCGAATTGGCGCGGGAGTTTGGCCTGGGCGAATGCCTGGTGTTGGGTGAGGGTGAGTTGAAATCCGGCGGCCGCGAGCGGGATTCAATTCTGGCCGATGCGGTGGAAGCGATTATCGGCGCTATCTATTTGGAATCGGGTTTGGATATTTGCCGCGAGCGGGTGTTGGCCTGGTATGCCGGGCGTTTGCAGGCGCTGCATATAGACAGCTCCGCCCAGGATGCCAAATCCCGCTTGCAGGAATTTTTACAGGCGCAGCGCCAGCCGCTGCCCGATTACCAGTTGGTGGAAGTGGGCGGCGAAGGCCACGCCCAGCGCTTTACCATCGAATGCCATGTAAGCCTTGCCAAGCAGCCCACCCGGGCGCAAGCTTCCAGCCGCCGCGAAGCGGAAAAGCAGGCAGCGGCGGCTATGCTCAAGTTGCTCAAACTCTAGTTGTTCCAGCCTTTTTGTCAGGCATTTTCATCAGACCTTTTTTCAGGTATGTCCATGTCGAGTGATTCATCATCATCAGCCAGCCGCTGTGGCTATGTCGCTATTGTTGGCCGCCCCAATGTGGGCAAGTCCACTTTGCTCAACCATATGCTCGGGCAAAAAATCAGTATCACCTCGCGCAAGCCGCAAACCACCCGCAATGCGGTAGTGGGCATTAAAACCGAGGGCGAGGTGCAAATTATTTTTGTCGATACCCCCGGCTTGCATTTGGGCCAGCAAAAAGCCATTAACCGCTACATGAACCGCGCGGCCAGCACCGCCATGAAAGATGTGGATGTGGTGGTGTTTGTGGTTGACCGCTTTGTCTGGAATGAAGAGGATGAAGCGGTGGCTGAGCGGCTGCGCCATGTGTCCAGCCCGATTATTTTGGCGGTCAACAAGGTCGACCAAATCGAAGAGAAAGAAACTCTCTTGCCCCACTTGCAAACCCTGTCGGAAAAACTCCAGGTCGCCGAAATAGTGCCTATCTCGGCCTT
>CAMLRI010000117.1 GCA_946482385.1 uncultured Cellvibrio sp. | reverse complement strand
CAAATCTGGATCAAGCTGATCCCAATAAAACGTCCACACCCAATTTTTATCCGTAGTTCCTGGCATATTCATCCTGTGCCTTCCATCCAACTCCATAAAATCCTGCATGGGAATAATAGCCATGCGCCCTACCGATGCCATGGCTAGTTCAATAAGTAGCCACGGCATTTTTTTTGATGATTCAAAACAATAACGACGTAACTGCCCGCGCTGTTCTTCATTTAATTGCTCGTACCAGCCGAGGCTAGTGTCGTTATCGTGTGTACCAGTGTAGATCACCTCGGCGGGCAGATGGTTGTGTGGCAAATGTGGATTGCCAGTATTTCCATCAAATGCGAACTGCAGCACCAACATACCGGGCAATTGAAACTGCTGACGCAGGGCTTCAACTTCTGGCGTGATAATGCCCAGGTTTTCAGCCACCAAAGGTAATTGTGGATAGGCTTTAATGCAGGCATCCAGCAGGGCCGCACCTGGCGCTTTAACCCACTCTCCACTGCGCGCATCCTTGGCGTCACCGGGGATTGCCCAGTAGGCTTCAAAACCGCGAAAGTGATCTATGCGAATCACATCAAATAAGTTTAGTTGAGTTTTAAACCTTGCAAGCCACCATTGAAAACCATCGGCGGCCATAGCGTCCCAGGCGTAGTGTGGGTGCCCCCAATGTTGCCCGGTTTCGGAAAAATAATCCGGCGGCACACCTGAAACCATAGTGGGGCGCCCTTCCCCATCCAACTGAAAATAATGTTGCTGAGCCCATACATCGGCGCTGTCGTGCCCGACAAAAATGGGCATATCGCCAAATAAATAAATGCCTTTGCTTTGGGCGTACTTATGTAGGGCATGCCATTGTTGGAAAAAAGCAAACTGCTCGAAACAAACCAATTGCACCTGCTCGTTTAGCTCTTGCCCTGCCCGCTTTAGTGCATCGGGATTACGCTGGCGCAAGGCCGTTGGCCAGTTGCACCAGGTTTGCTGTTGGTATTGATTGCGCAGCGCAATATAAAGACTGAAATCATCTAACCAGTAGCGGTTGTTGTAGCAAAAATCTTGGTAGAGCTTGGCCGTTTCAGCGCCAGCCTCGCTGGATAAATAAGCAAAAAATTGCACGGCAGCTTGTTGGCGCGCCTTGGCCATGGCGGTGCGCTCTGGCGTGGCAGTAATACTGTGAGGTTTGATCCAGCCGCGTTCGGCCAACCAATCAAAACTGATTAAATCAGGATTGCCGGCATGGGCAGATAGCGACTGGTAGGGAGATAAGTCATCTTGGGTGGGGCCGGTGGGCAGCATTTGCCACACAGTTAAACCCGCCTCCGCCATAAAGTCGACAAATTGATGGGCATCTTTACCCAGGGTGCCAAAGGCATTGCGCACCTGGTCGCCATAACAGGATTCACTGCATGGCAAGGAACTGGGATGAAGCAACACACCGGCACGGCGCTGATTGAAAATGGGCGAGAGTGCCGCTGTGTTCATAAGTTGATTCCTAGTTGGCGTGACCTTGGCGCATAACGCCACCCGTGGCGGGATCCCCTCCCCCTACACTCATGACCTTGGCCAGGTAATCGGGAGCGGGTTCGTCAATTAATGCATAGAGGTTGCTGAGGTGACGGCGGTACAGGTATTCAAAATCGCTAACGCTTTGCGCCGGGTTGTAATCGCCGAACCACCAAAACCAATCGGAGCCTTCGCAGAGTGCCAGTTGTTTTTCAATTTGCGCAATGCGCTCGGCGGTGAAGGCTTTGCACCTGAGTGCCTGGTCTGTGTGGCGCTTGGCTTCGCACAGCATATCCCAACCGCGATTTTTGTCTTTGTCACCGATCCAGGTGGAAAAAGTGCCATATACCCAGCTGCCCGCTACCAGGTGTGGCATAGCTGTAGCCTGGGGCTTTTGTTGGTCAAGCACTTCACTGTAGGTGGCCATTTCCAATTGCGGGTGGTCGACTAAGGAGCGATAAAGTGTGGACAGAAAATGGAACGCATTTTCCGGAAAATATTCCCAAGCGTTTTCGCCATCCATAATCACCGAGATCACGGTGTTTTTGCTGTCCTTGGCGGCATCGGCAATATTCACCATGTGGCCGATCAGGTCGGCAACGGCGTCGTCCGAGTGCCAGGTGGAATATTTAAAACCAATCAGGTCGGAAAGGCCATCATCGCGAAAAAAAGTTTTGATCGGCGCTTGGGCAAACTCATAGGGGCGATGCAAAGAGATGTGTTTTTCTTGTAGCTGATGCGCTACCTCCTGGTTGGCGCTGTGGCGCAAGCTGTTGTGCAGCACGGAATCGCCAGTAGCGGCCCATTCAAATTTTACTTCGTGTAGCAGCTCCAGGGTGGCATCGCTGAGCGCGCCTTCCGATGCCCAACAGCCACGGGGGCGTTTGCCAAAATAATGCTCGAAAGATTTGATGCCTTGGTGCAAATGCCATTTGGCACGGTTGCGGCCATCGGGATAATGGGTAGACAAGGGCAGCTGCACATCGGGCATGGCCTCTTTGGCGCTGTTAATGTCGAGCAGCAACGGCACTATAGGATGGGCATAGGGGCTCATGCACAACTCAACCTGGCCGTTGTCTGCCAGTTTGCGGTAGCGCGGTGCCACCGAGGCCACTAACTCACCAATAATGGCCATGAGTTGGCGGCGATCACTCATATCGAAATCGCGCGCTTTGTCTTGCAGCTGGGTAATGCGCGCATCGGTGCGACGAATAATTTCTGCTGTCCAGCTCAGGTGATACCACACACACAAATCAATTAAGAACTGCTCGTTAAGGTAGCGGCTTAAATAAGGTTGCTGGTGAAAGCTTTTGGCGATATCCGCCAGTTCACGGTAAGCGGGAAAGCGCTCAATCAAGCGCTCGCGATTGGCGCGCAATAATTTTTCAACCAGGTTGGTGTAGGCACTGGAACCGGGCGATGGCAATTCGCTGGCCGTTAAGGATGCCAGTACGGCATCCTTGATCGGCGCTTGCGATGTTAAGTGGGCACTGATTTGGCTGGCGTAATCGTCCAATTGCTCCAATAAAATCGGGGCAAAGTTGACTACTGCCTTGGCTTTGGGTTGCAACTCCAAATGCGCCGCCATGTCCACATAGTCTTTAATGGCATGCAGGTAAGTCCAGGGGAAATAGTATTCACCGGTAATAATGTCGCGGTAGTCCGGTTGGTGCATATGCCACAGGAACACTACCTTGGTTTTGCCATGCTTAACCATAAACTTCATCCTGCCCCAACATATCTGGAGTAACCAGTACTACCCCCTTGGGGGATACATGGAAACGCTTTTTATCTTGTTCCATGTCGTAACCAATCACTGTGCCTTCGGGAATTTTGCAATAGCGGTCGATGAGTGCGCGGCGAATTTTGCAATTGCGGCCAATTTCCACATTGGGGAACACTACCGAATCGGTAATTTCGCAATAGGAGTGCACGCGCACACGCGGGAATAAGAGTGAGTGGCGCACAGTAGAACCGGACACAATACAGCCACCGGCGATCATGGAATCCACCGCTATGCCGCGGCGGCCATCCACATCAAACACAAACTTGGCGGGTGGCACCTGCTCCTGGTGGGTCCAGATGGGCCAGGCCTCGTCGTACAAATCCAGCTCGGGGGTAACGCCGGTTAATTCCAGGTTGGATTCCCACAGCGAATCCACTGTGCCCACATCGCGCCAATAGGCATCGCCACCGGAAACCGGGTCGCGGAAGGGAAAGGCCATAACGCGGCTTTGTTTGATCATCGAGGGAATAATGTCTTTACCGAAATCGTGCGATGAATTGGGGTTGTCGCGATCTTTCAGTAGTTGTTGGAACAACACCTTGGTGCTGAACACATAAATACCCATGGATGCCAGGGCCTTATCGGGCTTGCCGGGCATGGGTTCGGGTTTGGTTGGCTTTTCCGTGAATTTAACGATGCGGTGATCCTTATCCATATCCATCACACCAAAGGCATGGGCGATTTCCAGAGGCACTTCAATACAGCCTACGGTGATGTCGGCACCGCGTTCAACGTGGGCGGCAATCATGGTGCCGTAGTCCATTTTGTAGACATGGTCACCGGCGAGGATCAGCACATATTCGGGATTGTGGCGGCGGATAATATCGAGGTTTTGCAACACCGCATCGGCAGTGCCGGCATACCAGGATTCGTTAAGACGCTGCTGCGCTGGCAGCAGCTCGACAAATTCGCCCAGCTCACCACCCAGGAAGCCCCAACCGCGCTGGATGTGGCGATCGAGTGAGTGGGATTTGTATTGGGTAAGTACACTAATGCGGCGGATGCCGGAGTTAACACAGTTGGACAAGGGGAAATCAATAATGCGGAACTTGCCGCCAAAATGCACCGAAGGTTTTGCCCGCCAATCTGTCAGTTGATGCAATCGCGATCCCCTGCCCCCTGCCAAAATCACTGCCAAGGTTTCCCGTGTAAGACGGCTTACAAAACGACCCGATGAATGTGGTGTACTCATTAAAACGTTCCTTAGGATTTATCTTATGAATATAGATTTCTGTTGCCCGCATGCTTAGTGTAGGAGCAATATCAATGCCAAAGCTTGATGCTGCTCAAGTTATTGCATGGGATCAGAACTCCAGCGCACTGCCGAGCGGCGACCTGGGTTAGCATGGTCTACCGTCATCAAGTGTAGACACAAGTTTGGCACTGAATCTGCAAATATTTACAGGTCATTAACTTGCAAAATATTCATGCAACAAAATGTGACGACAATAGCTAAGCTAGTAAAGCCCATTGCTGTGACGGTTGTATGTCGCGTGATGAAATGTGGTAAACAATTGCGCGCCTGATCCTTTGTAAAAAGGGATATGGGCGTTGCGATATTTCTTTTAGGAAGAGGTGGAATGTTGAATCCCAAGCCAGAAACGCCAATAAGCAATGAGTTACTGCGTATTATTACTGCAACACATCACGATCCCTTCGAAGTCTTGGGTAAGCATTTCCTCCCCTCGCCGACGCCTGCACAGGACACAGTTGTGCGGGTTTACCTACCGGGCGCACACAAGGCCGCCCTGTTAATTAATCAACAGCCACAACCGATGCAGCGGATTGAAGGCACAGATTTTTTTGAGTGGTACGGTTTAAGTGCCCAGCTTGGGGCCCACTATCAAATCGAGTGGACCGACCGCCACAACCAGCGCCAGGTGCAATATGACCCCTACTCCTTTGCACCACAATTGGGCGAATTGGATATGCACCTGTTTGCCGAAGGGCAGCATTGGAACATTTATCGCCTGCTGGGCGCCCACCCCAAAACCGTAGATGGAATTGAGGGCGTGGTCTTCGCCACTTGGGCGCCCAATGCGGAGCGGGTGAGCGTGGTGGGCAGTTTTAATGATTGGGATGGCCGCCAGCACCCCATGCGGGTACGCGGCAGCAGCGGTTTGTGGGAGGTGTTTATTCCCGGCGTGCAGGCGGGTGCCCTGTACAAATTCGAAATCCGCAATCGTCAAACCGGTGCGGTCTTTTTGAAATCCGACCCCTATGGCCAGGCTTTTGAGCACCGCCCCAGCACCAGCTCTTTGGTGACGGGCGATTCCAGCTATGCCTGGCAGGATCAAGCCTGGCTGGATAAGCGCGCCCATTGGGATTGGCAGGCTTCCCCCCTCTCTATATATGAGGTTCACCTGGGTTCCTGGCGCCGCGGTTGGGCGGGGGAATTTATGAATTACCGCGAGTTGGCGCACCAGCTGGGTGATTATGTGAAATACATGGGCTTTACCCATGTGGAAATCCTGCCTATCAGCGAACACCCGCTGGACGACTCCTGGGGTTACCAAACCACCGGCTACTACGCGCCCACCAGCCGCTTTGGCAGCCCGGATGACTTCCGCTATTTCGTCGACTACCTGCACCAACAGGGCATAGGCATTATCCTCGACTGGGTGCCGGCGCACTTCCCCAAAGATGCCCACGCCCTGGCGCGCTTTGATGGATCAGCCCTGTATGAACACGAAGACCCACGTTTGGGCGAGCACCGCGATTGGGGCACCCTGATCTACAACTATGGCCGCAATGAAGTGCGCAATTTCCTGTTGGCCAATGCCCTGTTTTGGCTAAAGGAGTATCACCTGGATGGCCTGCGGGTAGATGCGGTGGCCTCCATGCTGCACCTGGATTATTCCCGCCAGCCGGGCGAGTGGATTCCCAATATCCACGGCGGCAATGAAAACCTCGAAGCCATGGCCTTTTTGCAACAGCTCAACGCGGTCTGCCACGGCCAGCATCCGGGCGCCCTGGTCATCGCCGAGGAATCCACTGCCTGGCCCCAGGTGACCCGCCCCACCTGGGTCGGCGGCCTGGGCTTTTCCATGAAGTGGAATATGGGCTGGATGCACGACACCCTGGAGTACATGAGCAAGGAGCCCGTCCATCGCCAGTACCACCACAACCAGCTGACCTTCGGCATGATGTACGCCTTTACCGAGAACTTCCAACTGCCCTTCTCCCACGATGAGGTGGTGCACGGCAAAGGCAGCATGATCAACAAAATGCCCGGTGATGACTGGCAAAAATTCGCCAACCTGCGTCTGCTGTACACCTACCTTTATACTTACCCCGGCAGCAAGCTGCTGTTTATGGGCAGTGAATTTGCCCAATGGAGCGAATGGGCCCATGGCCGCTCGCTGGATTGGCACCTGCTCGACTATGGCCCGCACCAGGGGGTGCAGGCGGCCGTGCGCGATTTGAACCACCTCTACCGGGATATACCTTCGCTTTACCAGCGCAATTATCGCGGCGATGGTTTTGAATGGATTGACTGTCACGACAGCACCCAGTCGATCATCAGCTATATCCGCTCCAGC
>CAMLRI010000116.1 GCA_946482385.1 uncultured Cellvibrio sp. | reverse complement strand
AGTTCATCCACATTAACCGAGAGAGTGTCAACAGTATAATAATCAGAATCATCAATTATGAGCTGTGGTTTGCCTGCCAAATTTAATACTTTATTTAAAAAAGCAGGTCGCGTTACTAAAAAGTAAAATGATTGCATCTTGTCTATGGTTAAGACTTTTTTATTTTTCTTTGTTTGTGCAAGCTTGTTCAATATAAGAAGCAACACTCCCAGATTGTAATGCAGATCCCTCTCGGGTTGGATATATGGAAGATTAGTCACTTTCTTTCTCCGCTAATAAGCCACGAAGAACATCTAAAGAACCATCCTTTACCCACCAAATGTTTTCACTTTCTGAATTGGCAAGCTGATGAAGCATTCCTTGTTTATGTATAGCATTTATAAAAATAATAAATGTATCTAGAAATTGCTTATCTTCTTTTATTATTGTTTCATGTACGTCTGCTAGAAGTAATCCCGAGTTTGGTATGCCATCGTGAACATACTTTGAGTAGCTATTTTGATAGACTTTTCGAATTTTTGCATAAAGCTCAAATAGTCTTTTTTGATCTGATGAGCTGCTAAATATTTTTCTAATATATTCGGCATTCAGAAAAGCTTCTTTGGCTTCTCTAATCGTTGAGCTGTGAATATCAGCAGATATCAGCTTTAAGACAAATAATTCATCATTGAATTCTGTTTCGTCTTCAAGTTGTTTTATTTCCAAAGAAGATATTCCAGGATCATTTTTCTCAAAGTCTAAAATTACTTGTTTAACCGCTATAAATGTCATGCTGCTGGCATTTAGGGGTTTTGTAATACTGGTGTGATCCTCATCTACAGATATTGTATCTGACTTGTCTTTATCTATTGGCGAGGCACTTGTTTTCTTGACAACAGAGTCGTAAGCACCATAGAAATATTTAGTTGTAGGTCTTAAACTGGTTTTTAGCCAAAGGTCATTGATCGTGTGAATGAAATTATTGAGTGGGGACAGCTCTTCTATTTGAAGGTTGTCGCTTATAAGTTTACCAAATGTTGCAGGTTCGGCACCTTGATGAGGAACGGCTAAGGAAATAAAAAGCTTTATTTTTGATGGCAATCCTTCTTCAATATCTTTTGTTATTGCGCTTTTGGCAACCAATCCACCCATGCTGTGCGCCACAATAATGATGTTTTCGTAAGTTTGTAACCTGAAACGAATTTCAGTTCTAAGTAAGCTACCTATCTCCTCAAGGCTTACGTTTTTTGCAAGTTTCCCATGTGATGTGCCGAACATTCGCTTTATAAAGGTTGAGACATTTCCAGCTTTAGCAAATAAATTCAGTAGCTTGGTAAAATATGAGAAAAGGGCAATATCAAAGTTTTCTGATATTTCTGAAGCATCAGAAAGTAATTCAGGAAATGACTTAGCTTCACCATTTCTCCAGGTTGTCTCGTCTCCGCAGAAACCATGTATAAATAAAATTAGATTTTTTTTATTATTTTGGGAAACGAATTCAATCATTTTTTAGCCTTGCCTGGTTTATTGTTTAGTGGTCCATTGGTTTTAATCTGTACCAATTGGGATGAGCATGAGCAGAGCTCTATCTCCGATATTTTATCGGCTATCTCGCCTAACTTACACATCTATTTAACCGACATTGGTGTTCAAATAGATATGCCATGACTGTTCCCTATAAAAGCAATAATGGGGTCAGTGAAAAATTAAACTTTTAGCGCTTTATGTCCCCTTTAGGCACAAACCCGCCCAAAAACTGTTGCGGTTCGCAAGCTCACCAGCAACCTACATTTGTGCAATTAAATTAATACCGAGAGGAATTCGGGCTTTGGGGCCGGCTGTTGTAGATAAGAATATGCAGGGAATTGGGGATGGGGGGGGTGGAGCTTGTTTATCCATAATTCCATAGCAGCCGAGTCGTGTTTCCGAAATCCGTAACGCCGCTCCCTGGGCGCTTAACTGCTGTGGTCATTCCTGTGACCCAAACCGCAGAGGATATGCGATTTGGTATGCTGAATCATATTACACCTTATTACTGGTGTTGCAATGCGCCTGTGTTGGCCATTCTTGTGGCTCATATAAGGGCTGCTTGCAAAACTGCGCACAGCCCTGCCCCACATAAAAAATCCGCGCGATTAAACCGAATTAGAAGAATGGCGTGATTTTCGCATTAATAATGCAGCGCCCAATACCAACAGGCTAACGCCACCCAAGGCGCCGCCGCCGGAGTAGGCGCTGGTTTTAACGACTTTGATTTGCTCCGGGTTGGCTTTGACTTTTTCGCGGAAGCTGACGAGCTGCGTATCCAGGTTTTTAATCATGTCCACTACCGACAGGTCGAAGCCAGTCGCGGCATCGGCCCGCAATTCTTCGTTGAGGTTTACCGGGGTTGAGCGGCCTTTTACCAGGCTGGTGCCGGGGGCGCGGAAGAGCATTTTGCGGCTGGCGATGTCGTACACCACGGTATCCACCAAGGTTTGGGTATCATTTTTTTGGCCAGATACCAAATAGGCGCCCACCAAAGTCCAATAACTTAACGACAAGGCATCTTCATTGGTGAATTGCACCTGGTCGTAAGACACCAGGGCGATGACATCTATGTCGTACATGGTTTTGATTTGATCGAGGTTGGTAAAACTGCCTTTGGGGGTTAAATACACCGAGGGGATAGTTTGTATATCGCCAATAAATTCGTGCGCTTTAAAATGGCCGGCAATTTTTTCCAGTATTTGCATTTTTTGGGCTTCGCTTAAACCGCCCGCGTCGAGATGCTGCCCTGTCCATGAATTTATACCCGATACCTTCGCCCCCTGCTCGGGCACAAAGGCGATGCCCAATTTAATGGGCAAGCGCAGCACCGGTATAGCCGCCTGCACCACCGGCGCTTTATCGGCGGGGTATAAATATTCCACCACGCTGCTTTTGCTGTTGGATTGCTGGGTGGTACAACCCGCCAAACCCACCATGGCCGCACAAGTTAAAACCAATATGCCGATTTTTTTCATCATTCAGTTCCTATGTGTGTATGGAGAAACCCAGCCAATACAGTACCGGGTTAAGCCTATTGATATTGCCAAACGGCTTAGGGAACCTCTGAAAAATTACCTGCGTTGCCATCGCCAACATTTTTCAGAGGTTCCTTAGATTAACCAGCGACTTACATTAACAAGCGAGCGCCATCGGTAAACACGGAATCCTTAACGCCCATGGCTTTTTTTAAGGCCACATCCCTATCCCACTGGTTGCGTATACGGGAAATAGCAAAGGCCTGCTTGAGATTGATATCCCCCAGGTGGTACCAGGCGGACACCAGCGGGAAGAATTGCAGCGGCCAGTCGGTGCCGTAAATCAAGCGGCCTTGCAGTTCCGGCGTATTTAATACCTTGCGCATAAAACCCAGTTTGTTCACTTGGGTTAAGCTGGAAATATCGCCATAAAGATTGGGGTACTGCTTAAACATGGGCAGGATGCGCTCGAAATTATCTTCGCCGTGGGATTCGCCGGTGGTGGCGATATGGGCGGCGATAACCTTGACCCCCAGCGATAAAGGCAGCACCAGTTTTTGCGGGTCAGCCAGTTCATCGCGCGCGCTGCTGAAGGATTTTTCCATGCCGGTGTGGGTTAGCAGCGGCATATTCAGCTCGACCATTTTTTCATAAAAGGGCGTTAAGGCCGGGTCGGCCGGGTCTATGTACATAATGGATGGCAGCCATTTGATTAGCACGGCGCCCTGGGCCTTGGCTTGCTCCAAACGCTGAATCGCATCTTTGCGGTAGGGGTTAATACTGGCGGCATAAAGCAAATTGGAATACCGCTGCGTTTGCTCGTACACATATTCATTGGGCACATAAACCTGGGTTAGGTTTTTATCCAGATTGCCATCGCGATCAATAACGCCATCCATCGCCAGGATCACCACCTTGTCCACAGTGGCAGATTTGGCAACCGCATCGCTAATTTTTTCAAACACAATCGCATCGCCCTTTTTGCGCAGCTCGCGCTGGCTAACCTTCATGGCCTTAAGGTAAAAGGGAAAGCGAAAGTTTTCGCGCATTTTTTCGTTGATAAAACAGCCGGAATTGCCGTAGCCCAAACCCGCCACATGGGCGTGAAAATCAATAATGGTTTTTTGGTTGGCCGGCGCCTTATCGGCCTGGGCCAGGCTGGCGGCGCCAAGGGCCGCGACTGCCACCGCCAACCAAACCAGGCCTAATTTTTTAATGAGTTTCATACTTCCGCTACCTCCGCTGTTAAACCCAGCGCCAATTGCTTGGCCGCTGCAAAATCGGTTTTGCCGCTGCCCAGTTTGGGGATGGCCTCGCACTGGTGTACCTGGGCGGGGATCATCATGGGGTTGCAGTTGGCGGCCAGTAAGCGCTGGCGCAGTTCGCTGGCGTCCAGGGCGGTGGTGATGAGCAATACAATTTGCTCGCCCTTTTTTTCGTCGGGGATGTTCACCGCCACCAGTTCAACATCTGGGTCGGCAATGATTTTTTTGATTTCCTGCTCCACGGCGCCGAGGCTGACCATTTCGCCGCCCAGTTTGGCGAAGCGCGAATAGCGGTCGACGATAGTGAGGAAGCCGTCGCTATCCAGGTGGCCTTTGTCGCCGGTTTTGTACCAGCGGCGGCCATCCAGTTCCACTATGACCGATTGGGTTTTTTCCGGGTCGTTGAGGTAACCCAGCATTACCTGGGTGCCGGAAATTAAAATCAAACCGTCTTCGCCGATAGGCAGGGTTTGCAGCGTAACGGGATCTACCACGCGAAAGGCGCAGCCGGGCAAGGGCAAGCCCACGGTGCCCAGCTTGTTGCCCTGCTGCACATGCCAGTCGTTTAAATCCAGTTGGTCGGGAATATTCACACTGGCCACGGGCGTAGTTTCAGTAGCGCCATAGCCTTCGTAAATTACTTTGTTGAAGCGGGTTTGGAATTCGTCGCGCACTTCCGGCGCTAATTTTTCTGCACCTGCCACTACCACGCGCAGGGAATCCAGCATGAGCGGTTGCACTTTTTTGTTTTTGCTGTAGAGGCGCAAAAAGGTGGCGGTGGCGCACATTACCGTTACGCGGTGGCGGGCAATGGCTTTGGCGATATTCACCACGTCGGTGGGGTCCGGGTGGCACACCACCGGAATGCCTTCGATTAAAGGCAGAAAGGTGGTAACGGTTAAACCGAAGGAGTGGAAGGGCGGCAAGCTGCCCATCACCACATCGTCGTCGCGGGTTTTTAATACATCGCTAATTTGTTTGATATTGGCCATAAAGTTGCGGTGGCTGAGCACTATGCCCTTGGGTGTGCCCTCGCTGCCGCTGGAGAAGAGGATGGCCGCAGGATCATTCACGCTGCGCTTGCGGCCAAACAAGCGGTAAAAACCATAGGCCGGCAGCAGGTGCGCAGCGGCCAGGGCCAACAAAAAGCGCGGTTTGGAAAGCTGCTCTTTTAACTGCTCCAAATACACCACTTGCATGCCTTGCAGCATGGCGTTGGTATCTATACCGCGGCTGGTTAATTTGTCGATAAATTTTTCCGAGGTATACACGGTTTTAATGGCCGCATTTTTTACCCCGGCTTGAATGGCGGCAATGCTGGTAGTGAAATTTAAATTCACTGCCGTTTGGCCATTGAGCATTACCGCCAGGTTGGCGATGGTAGCGGCGCTGCTGGCGGGCAAGAGTATGGCGACATTGGTTTCGCGGTCGCACTTGTTCATGGCCTGGGCAAAGGCCACCATGGCGGCCAGGAGTTTGGCGTTGCTCAGTTCGGTGCCGTTGGTATCTATCACCGCCGTTGCGCCCAGGTGCTCTTTGGCGGAGCGGATATAGGCCAGGGGCAAAGGGTCGAAGCCCTGGCTTTGGTGCTCCCAGGCATCGAAGGAGAGTTCAAAAATTTTCTGCTTGAGCTGCTCGGCTTTGGTGTCCATGGGCAGGGTTTGGCCAAAGGTCACCACCACTTCGCGGCGCAAACCCCGCGCGGTGTTTTTGCGCAGCTTTTCACTGCGCGCGCGGGACAATCGGCTGCCCCACAAGCCGTGCAGGTAGAAAGGCACAATCACGCCTTCCACCCCTTCCACTACCCGCTCGTAACCTGTACGGAACAGCCCCAGGGCGCCGGTGCGGCTGATGGCGCCTTCGGGAAATAAACACACTACTTCGCCGGCTTTGAGCAGCGTGTTAATTTGCTCCAGGGATTCTTTGCTCTGGCCGCTGCTGATGGGGATAACACCAAAAAATTTGAAGATGGGTTTTAAATACCACTGCTCGTAAATGGAGCGCAGCATAACGAAGCGCACCGGGCGCGGGCAGGCGATTTGCACCATGGCCCAGTCGATCCAGCTGATGTGGTTGCCCAGCAGCAATACGCCGCCGGTTTTGGGCAGGTTTTCAAAACCCACCACGCTGATTTTATATTTGCCCTGCACCAACAAGCTGGTGGCAATGCGGGTTAAGGAGTGGGGCAATTCGTAAACGGTAAAAGCGGCGCAGGCCAGGGCCACTAACATCAACAAACCAAACAATTGGCCACTGGAAAGGCCGAGCCAGGCCAGCGCCATGGTCAGCCCCAAAAAGGCGATCATGCCGATATTTTGCACCCAGTTATTGCCGGCCAGCACTGTGCCCAATTCATCGGCCTTGGCGTGGTATTGGATCAGCGCATTGAGCGGAATAATAAATAAACCACCCAGCAGCCCCAGGCCCATAAACGTAAGCGCCATGGCACTGCGCGAATCCAGGGCCGGCAGCAATCCCAACAGCAAAGCAAAACCAGCGGCTCCCACAGGAATTAAACCCAGCTCTATATAATTTTTGGAAACCCTGGCGGCAATCAGCGAGCCCACCACTATGTCCAGGCCGGTACAGGCGAGAATGCCCTGG
>CAMLRI010000115.1 GCA_946482385.1 uncultured Cellvibrio sp. | reverse complement strand
GGTTATCCAGGCTACGTAAGGCAAAATGACATCCATGGACATGTAGCGACGCACTAAAAATATCCGGTAGTCAAGTCCGTCGGTTGAGGCGATTGCTTCAGCCGCAATTAAAAATAACCAGCCGGCACCAAGTGATAAACGCACCGCATTAATCAAGCGCGGCAGCAGTTGCGGAATTAATACACGCACCAGAATTTGCCAGCTGGAAGCGCCCAGGGTTTGCGCTTTCACCAGTTGCTCCAGGGGGACTTCCTGGGTGCAGCGTTGGATGTCGCGGGCGATAAAGGGCGCAACGCCAATCACAATTAATGCGACCTTGGATAATTCCCCCAAACCAAACACGATAAATAAAATCGGCAGCAGCGCCATAGGTGGCACCAGGGAGATGACCGTGAGCAATGGCGCAAAAGGGTAGTAGAGCGTGGGTATGGCGCCGGTGAGCAGGCCGATACTAAAACCGAGGGCGGCGGCAATTAAAATGCCTAGTGCCAAGCGCTGCAGGCTGCTGAAAGTGTCTTGCCAAAATAAATACTCGCCGCTGCGTTTGCTGGGTTCAAAGGCGAGGCTTTTAATGGCATCGCCCATTTGCGCAAAGCTGGGTAGCAGCTTGTCGTTGGGGTTTTCTGCCAGGCGCGCGTCTGATGCCACCAGGTAAATTACCAGTAGCAGTGCGAAGGGCAGAATGCCCAGAAACAATTTGATGGGCTTGCTGGGGGTTAGGTTTATCAGTCGTTTCATGGGCACTCTTTTTTTGTAAGGCGCTGTTTTTGTAAGGCGCTGTTTTTGTGGTGCACTGCTTTTGTGGTGCACTGTTTTTATTCGGGTAGCCGGGCTCTTCGTGCATCAGCGCTGGGAAGAGCCCTTGGTGTTGGTTTAGAGTTTGTTGTCGGCCGCCATTTGCATATAGGTGGTATCAAAGCGCAACTTGATGTTGTCTTTGTTGCCGTAAACGCCTTTGGGGCCTTGTACGCCGATAAATTCTGCATCGGGCGCACTTTCGCCCAGCAGGCCGTGGCTGAAGGAAAACTCCGCTACTTTTTGCATGGTGGCGAGCAGGGTGTCGCTGTTAAGCAGTGCCAGGGCGTCGGCGGGTTGGTAGAACATTTTGGTGCTGGCCAGTTGCGCTTCGTAGCCGGCCAGGTCGGTGCCGGAGGCAACTGCCATGGCGGTTTTGGCGGCGGTGGCGGCCTTATCGCTGCCGCTCATGGTGGCCATAATCTCGTACCAGGCACCTACCAGGGCTTTGCCCAATGCGGGGTTTTTCTTGAGGGTGGCGGTATTCACTACCATCAAATCCATAATCTCACCGGGGATTTGCGCGGAATCGAATACCTTGGTGCTGTTGGGTTGGGCGAGGATTTCGCTGAGCAATGGGTTCCAGGTGGTCACGGCGGTGACATCCTGGGTGCCGTAAACGGCAACCATATCGGCATCGGAGGTATTTACTACTTTGACATCGGCTTCTTTCATGCCGACGGATTCCAGCGCCCGCGCCAGCAGGTAGTGGGATACGCTCAGCTCCACCAAATTAACCGTTTGGCCTTTGATGTCCTTGAGGGTTTTGTTGGCGCCCTTGAGCACGACACCATCGTTGCCATTGGAAAAGTCGCCCAGGATCAGCGCGGTGGAATCCACTCCGCCGGCAGCGGGAATGGTGAGGGCATCCATGTTGGTCATTACGCAGCCGTCGAATTCACCGGCGGTGTATTGGTTGATGGATTCTATGTAGTCGTTGATTTGCACCACATCGATTTCTATGCCGTATTTTTTCGCCCATTTGTCGACGATTTTTTGCTCATCGGCATAGCCCCAGGGCATCCAGCCAACGTAGATCGACCAGCAGACTTTGAAGGGTTCGGCATTGGCCAGGCTGGCAGAGAGGGAGAGTGTAAGGGCGAGTAATGGTTTTAACAGGCGTGAGTGGTGCAACATAAACAACCTCCAGTGGCGTTAAGTGGGTTACCGCGGTGTAAAAATAAGGAGCACTCTGGCGTTGGGCCATGCGTCTCCCGGGCTTTTATCCCGCCGTGTAACCTCACTCGGGTGAGAACCACTGTGAGGTCGAAAGCTCTCGGACCAGGCATAACCCCTATGGAGGTATCGGAACCCTAGCTTTCTATTGCTAATTGTTGATGCGCTGTCGAGTACCCAGGAATCCAGAGTGCGAATCAGTGCTGTAGTAGTCTAATCGCAATATGGGTGCCAAGTTGTTATCTCGTTGATTTTTATTGCTTTTGATTATGTTTATTGGGCTGGCCAAGAGGTTGCTTGCACCATAATAAGACGGCTGCACGTTTGTGTGCCCTAAATTGGTACTGCCTATGCGCTGCTTCTTTGCGGCTGCTCAGGGTAAAAGCCGGACGCTGCGTATACACTTTACTAATCGCCCTCGCTATGATGATTTCAGGCTTGGTTTGACGCTGGATTTGTGAGCTGCGTCGCGTTTTGGCGTCAGAAGCGACTACACTTTGTGCTCTAGTGTCTAAATCCTGTTCAGGCCCCTGGCTAGCTGTTGATTGGGGTGTTTTTAGGACGGATGTTTAAAAGGCGGTGTCTGTATGGCCTGCGGGTTGCCGTTAACCAATACGCGACATACAGGTTAAGGATCATTTATGGATAAGCATGGAACCACTATGCAAAACTCAGGTTTACCCGGTAGCGACGCCAAACCATCGCAATACTCGGCGGTGGCTATGACAGAACAAATGCTTGTGCAGCACCTCAAGCAGTGCCGCGATCTTACGCGGGCTTTTGCCTACAGGGTGTTCCCCAATTTTTGGCGCCAGTGGTGCAAGCAGGTGCTGGAACTGGCCGAAGCGGCTAAATCCAATAAGGATCAGGTAGCACTTTACGAAACCCAAAACCTGCTGGCCGCAGTGCAACAGGCTGCGGAGCAAGAGTTTTGCCAGCACCTGGCCAATGGCTATGTGAAATTCAAGAATAAAAGCCTCAATACCCTCACCGGTGAAGAGCGTTTTAGTGGCGATATCCTCTCGCTGGTGGAGCACTCGGATCTGGAAGAAACCATTGCGATTACCTCAATTACCCACCGCGCGGATAACTTCTTTGCCGAGCAGCTCTGGGCTTTGCAGCAGCGCCTGGCGCTGCTGAATGATGGTGAAAAAATCGAAGAGCGCACCAACCCCGCCAGCCCGGTGCAATTTTGCGAGGCGCTGCGCAAGGTGCTCAGCAATATCGAAGTCGATGTAAAAACCAAAATAATTGGCTACAAGGTGTTCGACCAGGAAGTGATTGGCCAATTGGATAGCCTTTACATCGAATTAAACGATTACCTGGTGCGCCAAAACCTGTTGCCCAATTTGCGTTTTACCCCCCACGCGGCGGATGCGGCTTCGGCGCGCCCGGCGGCGCGGGCCGGCGATGTGTTGGACGAACTCGACGGCGCCGCCCAGCCCCAGCCAGAGGCCAATGAGCTGGAGGATATGCAACAACAGCAGCGCCGCGCCAGCGACAGATTGTTAAACGGTGCGCTAAGCCCCAACGATATCCAATACCAAAACAGTTTGCTGGGCGCTATTCGCCTGTTGCAGGCGCACGTTACCCAGCAAATGCCCGCGCTCAGTGCGGCGCTCTATGCCCAGAGTGGCCAGCCGCCGGTGGCAGCCCAGGGCGCGATACCAGCGGCCAACCCGGGCAGCCTGCAGGTTTATTCCCAGCCGCAGTTGGTTGGGGTGATTGATTCCATGCAGGCGCATGCCCTATCGACCACACAAACTTTGTTGGCGGAAATAACCCCTGGCGCCCAGGTACAACCCCTGGCCGCCGCCGATGTTAGCCGCCAGATGATGGAGCATATCGCCAGCGAAAATGAAAATGGCGCGGTGGAAGCGGGCGATATGCAAACCATTGACCTGGTGGGCCTGCTGTTTGAGTACATGCTGTCCGACGATCACCTGCCGGACTCCGTTAAAGCGCTGCTGAGTTATCTGCACACGCCTTTTTTGAAAATCGCCTTTATCGATAAAAACTTTTTTGAGCAGCCGGATCATCCCGCGCGAGTGTTGCTAAACAGCCTGGCAGAGGCCGGGGTGCGCTGGGTGAGCAACGATGGCAGCGATCAGTACGACATCTTCACCAAAATTAAAACCACGGTATTCCGCCTGCTGGCAGATTTTAAAAATGATGTGCGCATTTTTGCCGAGCTATTGATTGAATTTAACGCCTACACCAACAATGTGGCGCGCCGCCAGGAGTTGATGGAACGCCGCGCCCTGGAAAAAGCCCAGGGCGAAGAAAAATTGCGCGAGGCGAAAATCCAGGTGAACCACGAAGTGCGCCAGCGCACCGATGGCCGCGATATTCCCTCGGCAGTGCTGCTGCTGTTGCTGCAACCCTGGTCGGATTTCCTCTCTTTTATTCTGCTGCGCTATGGCGAAAAATCTGAAAGCTGGAAACGCTCACTGCAAATTGTCGATGATTTGTTATGGACCCTGGAGCCAAAAACCCAGCAGGCCGACAAGGCGCGGCAAATGGAGCTGCAGGAAACGGTGCTGCACGCCCTGGAGCGCGGTTTTGAGACCATTGGCTACGAGCAGGCCAAGGGGCGCAAGTTGTTGGATGCAGTGAGTTCGCTGCAGCGCATGGCATTGCTCAGCCGCAAAGCCGAGCCTGCACCTGCGCCTATGCGCAGCAAACTGGAAAGCCTGGCCGCCGAAAAAGCGGGGCACGCTATGGCCGGTGCGCCCCAGCCCACGGCGGAAGAGGCCAAAATTGTCGACAGCTTGAAAATGGTGGAATTTGGCACCTGGTTTGAATTTGAAGGCGGCAAACGCCTAAAAGTGGCCTGGTACAACAAAAAAACCCAGCACTACATGCTGGTGGATCAGCAGGGGCGCAAGGTTTCCTTGGCGGCGGGTTTGCAATTGGCGCGCGATATGTTGGCGGGCAAAGCCAAAATTATTGCCGGCAGCACCAAACCCTTCTTCGAGCGCGCGCTGGAAAATATCTATCACACCTTGAATGAGCGCGCCGATACGCTCAAGGCAGGTCACGCATAATGACGCACTCATGTTCACACGAGCACGACCGCGAGTTGGAGCGCTACACCATCCATGGCGATGTGGATGTTTACGATAGCTTGCGCGATAGTTATATCGGACGCCTGGTGAATATTCACGCCCAGGGCATGATGATTATGGGTGATGTGGCGCTGGAGGAGGACCGGATTTACACCGTGGATTTGCATGTGCCCGAGCCGGTGAACGGCCAAACGGTAATTCAGGTGGGGATAGATTGCCTGTGGGCGCGCGAAGCGGATTTGGCCGGCAAGGTGTGGATGGGTTGCGCCATTATTGATGCCTCGGCCCAGAGCATCGAGGCCATCCGCCAATTGGTCGAGAGAATGGGCGAGGGGTTTTAAGCCTGGCCCGCCTGCATTTAAATATAAGCTTCCACCCAGTGGTCTATGTCCTGCTCGTGCCAGCGCGCGAGCAGGTCGATACCGTCTTCTACCACCTGTAAATACACATCGATAATATCGGTCGCCAGGCTGAAAAAACGGCTGCTGTCGGCGTTGATCGAATGCGCAGTCAGCACCTCGGCCTCCACAATACTCAATAAAAATTCCAATTTGATTTCATAGCTTTTGAGTTGGCTGAGCAAGCTCAATTCATTGTCCAGCAAGCCTTCCAGTCGCTTGCTCTGGTGGCGCAGTTTTTCGTTATTGACTCGCGTGCATTGAATTACATAGCGCAACTTTCCTGCGTAATCTTTATCGCACACACCCACGGCGGCGGCGTAGGTGGCCAGGGCGCGGATACGCCCCAACTGCTCGGCTACGGCGGGCATCAGGCGGGTGGAAAAATGCAGCACTTCCAAATGCTTAAAACGATTACCCGCCGGTAAGCCATCGGCTTGTACCAGGCGCGGCGCACTCAGCTCCGCCATCAGGCTTGAGGTGGGCTGCTCCAATTGCTTGCCCAGGGTGGCGACCATACTGAGCAGTTGCTCAATCAGGTGGCAGTGAAGCTCGTAGTTGTCGATCACCGTATCTTCCTGCCAATCGTGGCTGATGGTGACCCAAGCGGTATTCAGGTTGTCCTGGTCGCGCTCGTTCAACAGGTTGCCCGCGCGGGCGGCAAAGGCTTGCAACAAATGTAGGCGGCGCTCCTGTTGCACCTGCAGGTTGGCCAGTTCATCGCGGAAACTCAGGTTGCCCCCCAGCATACCCATGGTCATACCCCGGTGGCGCTGCACCGCCTTGATCATGTGGATCAGCTGCTTAATAAGGGTCAGCGCATCCAGGCGGCGCTGATAAAGGTCGCAGAAGTGTGCATATTCTTCGCGCGTTTTGCTGTTGAATGGTGCGTTCATGGTGCTTGTGTGTAACCTTCTGGTGCCAGTTTCCATACGCCTGCCTCCCACCGACTACCCGACCCCAGTGGCATCAAGGGCTTGGTCGCTACCTGGATTTGTGGACATGCATCTTGACTATATGAAGAGCAACACTCGTGCCAGTGAGCGGTAATTGCCGGGCTATAGTGCAATTGGGCTTAATTTGATGGGTGAAAATAATTTTATAGGTGTTGATGTTTTCTGCTTGTTTTAGCGTAGGATAATATCCTTGTGACTATAAGTCTGTTTGATAGCAATAAGTTTGATAACAATAAAATCTGGAGATCGCCATGGGCACAACCCCTGTATCGCGCATTGTTATTCTGGGTGGCGGCACTGCCGGCTGGATGACAGCAGCATTTCTTGGCCACTGGCTGACGGGTACTAATATCCAGGTCACCCTGGTGGAGTCTGAGCAAATAGGCACCATAGGCGTGGGTGAGGCTACTGTGCCGGGCATTCACCAATACATTAAAAGCCTGGGCATCAATGAGCGCGAAT
>CAMLRI010000114.1 GCA_946482385.1 uncultured Cellvibrio sp. | reverse complement strand
ATCGTAAAAACGGTAGAGCAAACGCGCCAGGGTGCTTTTGCCCGCCCCCGATGCGCCCACTATGGCAACCTTGCTACCCGCCGGAATATGCAGGCTCAAGCGCTGCAAAATGGGCCGCTGGGATTGGTAGGCAAAATCCACCTGGTCAAAGCGAATTTCCCCCGCACTCACCTGCAGGGCGGCCGCATTATCGCTATCGCTAATGGCCGGCGCGCGCTTGAGCAGGGCCAGCATATTTTCCAGGTCGGTGAGGGCGCGGCGAATTTCGCGGTAAATAAACCCGAGAAAATTGAGCGGAATAAACAATTGGATCATGTAGGCATTAATCATCGCCAAATCGCCCAGGGTCATGGTTTTATCCAGCACACTCTGGGCGGCCATCCACATCATGGCGGTAATGGCCGCGGCGATAATAAACGCCTGGCCGGAGTTGAGCGCCAGTAGCGACAAGCGATTTTTTAATTTGGCGCTTTCCCACTTGGCCAAAAACTCATCGTAGCTTTGCGCTTCGTAAGCTTCGTTATTGAAGTACTTAACGGTTTCGTAATTGAGCAGCGAATCTATGGCGCGGGTACTGGTGGAGGAATCTGCCTGGTTGGCTTCGCGCACAAACTGGTTGCGCCATTCCGTGGTGTAAATGGTAAAGGCAACATAAATCGCTACCGCCACCAAAGTAATAAGCGCATACCACAGCGAAAAAGCCGCGGCAAAAATAATCGCCACCATCGCAATTTCAAACAGGGTGGGCACTATGTTGAACATTAAAAAACGCATCAAAAAACTGATGCCGTTGGTGCCGCGCTCTATATCGCGGCTAACGCCGCCAGTAGCCCGCTCCAAATGAAACGCCAATTCCAGGGCGTGCAAATGTTTAAACACCCGCAGGCCAATCTGGCGCATGGCGTGCTCGGTCACCCGGCTGAACAGCGCATCGCGCAGCTCGCCAAAAAACACACTGGCAAAACGCAACAAGCCATAGGCCACCACGAAGGCGACAGGCAGCACCAGGTTGGGCGAGAGGCTGGCATCCACACCATCGACAATATGCTTGAGCGCCCAGGGCATGGCCAGGGTGGCGCCCTTGGCGGCCAGCAGCGCCAGTATGGCGAGTAGCACCCGGCCTTTGAATTGCCATAAATAAGGCAGCAAATACCCCAGGCTCTGGCGCAAATGCAGGCGTGTATCTGGGCGGGGTTCTTGGTTGGGGTGGGCAGAGAGGCCGGAGGAGTGCATGCCACGCATAGCTGTCATCTTTTGGGGTGGGTAAAAACGTCGCCCTTAAATGCAATAACAAAGATGCAATAACTAAGCGGCGCTGGTTGCGGGTAAGTGTATAACAACCGCAAGGCCGCCAAGGGAACTCTGTTGCAAGGCCAGCTGGCCGCCACAGTGCTCCACTATATCGCGCACTATCGCCAATCCCAGGCCGTGGCCTTGCACCTGCTCGTCCATACGGGCGCCGCGGCTTAATACCTGGGCGCGCTCGCTTTCGGCAATACCCGGGCCATCGTCTTCCACCCTTACTGCGAAGTGTTGTTGGGCGGGGTAATAGGCGATGCTTACCTGCACCTGCTGGCGCGCCCATTTGCAAGCGTTATCCAGCAAATTGCCCAGTAGCTCCAGCATATCTTCGCGATCCCAAGGCAGGCGCAAATCCTCCGGCGCCGACCAATGCAGCTGGAGTTCGCGGCGATGAATTAATTGCAGTGTGGCAATTAAATCCGGCAATTCACTGGCACAGTGAAAATAAGCACCCGGCAGGGCCTCGCCGGCGAGGCGCGCACGCGCCAGCTCGCGGCCAATGCGCTCCTGCATATGTTGCAACTGGCTGCGCAATTGTTCGCGCAATTCCGGGTGATGATTTAATTCACTGCGATTGGCCAGGCTGAACAAAATCGCCAAGGGGGTTTTCAGGGCGTGGCCCAAATTGCCGAGGGCATTGCGCGAGCGTTTCAGCCGATCTTCGGTGTGCTGGCCAAGGCGATTCAACTGCTCCACCAGGGGTTTTAATTCACTGGGCACTGCCGTTTCCAAGCTGGTGCGCTGCCCCTGTTGCAATTCAATAATCTGGGCGCGCACCTCATCCAGCGGGCGCAGCGAACGCGCCACCACATAGCGCTGCCACAGCACCAACAGGATCAATGCAGCCAGCCCCACAGCGGCACCCATTAACTGCATGCGGCGAAAATTATCCAGCAGGGGGGTGTAATCCTGCGCGACTTGAATTTCGATAGTTTTGCCAAAGCGGCGAAACTGGCTGCGATGAATCAATAACCGCTGGGCTTCCGGGCCATCATATAAGTCGCGCTGCAAACCACTGCTGGCCAGCAATGGCAATGGGTGATCCCAGAGCGAGCGGGAGCGCCAGTGTTTGCCATCCAATTCAATTAAAAAATAATAGCCGGAGAAGGGGCGCTGGTAAGCCGCACCAATGCGCTGCAAATCCAATTCAATACCATTGGGGCCGCGCACCAACGCCGCCAGCAGGGTTTCACTTTGGGTTTGCAACTGGCCACTGAAATAACGACGCAAACCTTGGTCGAAGCCCCACAGGCTCAGTTGCGCCAGCAGCAGGCCCACCAACAGCAATACGCCAATCAACCCCAGGCTCAAACGCTGCTGGATGGAATCCAATGCCGGTTTAGATCGTAAAAACTTGTTCACCCTGGCGGCTCCACCAAACGATAGCCCTGGCCGCGCCGTGTTTCTATGGCATTTTTACCAAGCTTGCTGCGCAAGCGATTGATGTGCACTTCTATAACATTGGAGTCCCGTTCGCTTTCGCCATCATATAAATGATCATGCAGTTGCGCTTTGGAAATAATTTTTCCCACATTCAACATTAAATAGCGCAGCAAACTAAATTCGGCAGCGGTAAGGCTAAAAACCTGGCCATTTTGGCTGACCTGCTGCAGGGCTTCATCCAACTGCAAACCAGCAGCGATCAATTGCGCTTGATTGGCCTGGCCGTGACGGCGGCGCAACAGCGCCTGGATGCGCAGCTGTAATTCCTCGGGATGGAAAGGCTTGGTCAGGTAGTCATCAGCACCGGCTTTTAATCCTTCGATACGCTCAGCCCAGTGATCGCGAGCAGTAAGAATTAACACCGGATGCTGAATATTGGCCGCACGCCATTCGCGCAACACATCCAGGCCGGATTTACCCGGCAAGCCGAGGTCGAGCACAATCAAATCATAGGGCTCGGTTGCGCCCTGGATTGCGGCGTCGCGGCCATCGGCGAGCCAATCGACGGCGTAACCGGCGCGTTTTAAATCGACAATCAATTCATCGGCGAGGGCGATATGATCCTCTACGATCAGGATGCGCATCAGTCATCCTCCTCGTCTTGCAATAATTGGCCAGTGCTCGCATCAAATTCCAATTCGCGCACCACGCCCTCTTGGGTAATCAACTCCACCTCGTACACGTAAATATCGCCCTCTTCCTCCAGCTCCACTTCTAACAGGCGGGCAGAAGCATGACGGGCATGCACCAGGGCGAGCACATCCTCCAAAGGCAGAATCAGCCCCAATTCACGCAGGCGCAATGCTTCATCCTGACTCAAGTCGTCGGCATTCACGCTCAAGGTAAATGCCAGCAACAACAGGTAACTGAGTAAGCGAATAAGGGCGTGCATGGTTTACCTTGGCAATGACGAGGGTTAGTCGTCCTGTTGGTTTTTCAGTATTTCACCTGTGTTGGCATCCAGTGCCATATCCCACTCCAGGCCCTGCGCATCGCGCAGTTCGATTTGATACACATAGCGGCCCCATTGGTTTTCCAATTCGGTATCTTGCACCTGGGCACCTGGATGCTGGCCTAAGGCCAGGGCATTGAGCTTGGCAAAATCCTGAATACTGCCAGCATCGCGCAATTTAACTGCCTCATCAAGGCGAACATCGTTTGCCTGCACCAGCGCAGCGGCAGACATTAAGGTTGTAAAAACAAGGGGATGTTTAATAAAAGTCATGATATTGCACCTATTTCCGGATGGTCATTTAAGCATCGCTTAAAAGTGAGTTAATCGCGGCCGGGCAATTGCCTGGCCTACCTATCCAGAATAGAAAGAGCGGCTTAAATGAACCTTAATTCAGCCGGGAGCAGCCAAAGGCTATTGCCTGGCCAGCGCCTGATTGACCCGCCCTGAAGCTTTATAGATACTGGCGCCCGGACTCACCCTTGCGTGGGAAACGACAATAATTCATAGGAACGAATACTTATGCGTAGCCTAGTGCAACACGCGATTTGCCTTACCCTTCTTCTCTTAAGCTTTGCCAGCAGTGCTACGCAAACCGCCAAGGTCGACCTTAAAACCTATGGCGCCAATGCGAGTATCAGCATGCTAACTATGTCACCCAACGGCAAGTATTTTGCGTATCGCAAACACAGCGAGAAACAGGATGCCCTGGTTGTGGTGTCCCTGGCCGATAAAAAAGTCTTGGCCGCGTTTGATGTCTCTGCCATTCAGCCACAACAGCTGTATTTTGTTAACAATGAACAACTGGTATTTCGTGTATCGGAATACCGGGGTGTGATGGGCTTTCGTGGCAGATTTGATGTGAGCACCGCGTTTGTGGTGAATATCAAAGACAAGGGCATTCGCCAACTGCTAATCCCCGGCGACAAAATTTACCCAGGGCAAACGGGTTTGGGGAGCATTGTCGGCATCTCGCCCGATGGCAAATATGTGTACATGCCCGCCTACGATGATACCGATGGTGACTATGTAGAGCCAAAATACGCACTATTCAAAGTCAGCCTGGAAAAAAAGCATGTGAAGCGTATTCATGCTGGCGATCACCATGCTCAAGATTTTTTTATGGACGCACAGGGCAACCTGATTGCCCAGGAGGAGTACGATGAAAAGAAAAACCTGCATCGTATTTTGAGCAAGGTCAGCGGCAAATGGGTGGAGGTATTTCGCGAAGAAACCAATGTGCGCCGCCGCTCTTTTGTGGGCCTGACCCCCGATTTCAAATCCTTGGTGGTATTAACCTCCGACAACACCAACCGCCGCAACTATTACACTATGAGCCTGGAAGACGGCAGTATCAATGGGCCCATTATGAATAGGGCGGATGCCGATATTGAAGAGGTGCTTACCAATATTCAGCGGGTGGTTTTTGGCGTGCGCTACTCCGGCTTTACGCCTTCTTACCAATTTTTTGATGACGCCATTAACAAGCGTGTCAATGACACCATTGCACAATTTCCCGAACAAAGCGTATGGCTGGTGGACTGGCACGGGCAGTGGAAACGCTGGGTGGTTAATGTGGAAGGCAGCAGTTATATTGATGAATACTTCCTGTTTGGCGATGACATACAGCCAACTTATCTCGCCTCCGGGCGCCCAGACATTCGCGAAGATCAAATCCATCCCCTGGGCAAGTTTACCTACACAGCGCGCGACGGCATGAAAATTCCCAGCCTGTTAACTATTCCACGCGATAAAGTCGGCGCCATGAAAAATCTGCCCACCATTATTTACCCGCACGGAGGCCCCGCAGCTTACGACCGTATAGGTTTTGATCCCTGGGCACAGGCCCTGGCACAAGAAGGTTATCTGGTGGTACAGCCGCAATTCCGCGGCTCAACAGGCTTTGGCTCAGATCACCGCATGGCAGGCAAAGGTGAATGGGGCAAAAAAATGCAGGATGACCTCACCGATGCGCTCCAGTTTTTGGTGAGCAAGGGCTATAGCGACCCGCAACGGGTCTGTATTGTGGGCGCCAGTTATGGTGGTTACGCCGCCTTGGCGGGCGGCGCTTTTACCCCGGAACTCTACAAGTGTGTAGTGTCGATTAACGGCCTGGGCGACATTAACGATATGTACAGCTGGGAAAAGCGCGAGCATGGCGGCAAAAGCGAAATCGTCGATTATTGGATCTTGCAATACAACAATGGCGAGGTGGATAAAAAAGCCTTTGCGGCTATTTCACCGATTAATTTTGTGGAAAAATTTAACGCCCCGGTACTGTTAATCCACGCCAAAAACGACCAGATAGTTCCCATTAGCCAATCGCGCGATATGTTCAAAAAACTCAAAAAAGCGGGCAAACCTGTGGAGTTTATCGAGCTAAAGGGCGATGGCCACGGCTTATTGGAAAACGAATCCAGCCAGGAAACCCTTTCCTCGCTGATCAAGTTCGTCAATAAACATCTGCAATAATTTAGCTGTTTTATTCCCGCACCGGCGTTTGGCAGGTGCGGGAACTTCATTTTCCTGACTTAACCTTCCTGATACTCCGCCTCGCGCAACACCGCTAAAAATTCCTCGCCAAAACGTTTTAATTTGCTTTCGCCCACACCGCTGATACTGCGCAGCTGCTCCAAACTGAGGGGGCGGAATTCCAGCATTTCGCGCAGGCTGGCATCGTGGAAAATCACATAGGGCGGCACCCCCTGTTCTTCCGCCAGGCGGCGGCGACAGGCGCGCAGGGCTTGCCACAGGGGCAGGTCGGCGTCGGCAATGTCCTGCGACAAGTTGGCGCGCTTGGTGTTGCCGGCAATAGTTTTTTGTTCGCGGCGCAAATGGATCGGCTGCTCGCCGCGCAAATAGGGGCGGCAGGATTCGTTTAATAACAAACCGCCAAAACCATCGGGGTTAACATCCAATAAACCGCGCGCCACCAGCTGGCGAAAAATGGATTTCCATTCGTCGCCGCTCAGGTGTTTGCCTATGCCGTAGGTGCTGAGTTGGTGATGGTTGAATTGCAAAATTTTTTCATTGTTGCTGCCGCGCAATACGTCGATCACATGGCCGGCGCCAAAGCGCTGGCCGGTGCGGTACACGCAGGAGAGCGCCATTTGCACCGCTTGGGTGGCATCCCATGTGTCGGGCGGGCTGAGGCAGGTGTCGCAATTGCCACA
>CAMLRI010000113.1 GCA_946482385.1 uncultured Cellvibrio sp. | reverse complement strand
TTGGCGATAACTGCATGCTCGCCGCCAATGTGGTGATTAGCGATAGCGACTGGCATGGCATTTACAACCGCATCCGCCCCTTTCGCTGCACCAAGCCGGTAAGCATTGGCCATAACGTGTGGCTGGGCGAGCGGGTGATAGTGACCAAAGGGGTGAGCATTGGCGAGAATTCGGTGATTGGCGCCGGTGCCGTGGTTACCAAAGATATCCCCGCCAATTGCATTGCCGCCGGCAACCCGGCGCGGGTAATCAAAACCATTAACCCCCAGCGGCGCATGCTTAAACGTGAATTGTTATTTTCTGATCCGCAACATTATTTTTATAACCAGGATCAACTGGATAAATACATGCTGGGCAACAATAGCTGGTGGCATTGGTTGCGCAGCCTGTGGCGCCCCAACCAGCAGGATTAAGCCCCGGGGGTTTCCGCCATTTGCAATGCGACGCGCAGCAGCGCCGCCACCGAAATACCATCGGTAATTTCACCGCGCTTGACCATTTCAATGGCGTCGCGCAGCGGCAATTTTTGGTACTCAATATCTTCCGTAGCCTCCAGCTGCTGCTGGCCGGGAAATAAATCGCGCGCGACAAATACCACGCAAAATTCATCGGTGACCGAATTGGATAAATGCATAGTCATCAGCTGCTGCCAATCATTGGCCTGCAAACCAACTTCCTCTTCCAATTCGCGTTGCGCCGCTGCCAGTGGGCTTTCGCCCTGGGGGCATCCGCCCTCGGGAATTTCCCAGGTGTACTGGTTAAGCGTGTAGCGGCTTTGTTTTACCAGCCAGGTGTTGCTCTCATCATCAATTGGCACCACGCCAATGGCGGTATTTTTAAAATGCACCACACCGTAGATGCCATCGGTACCCTTGGGGGTAATCACCTCCTCATGGGAAACCTTGATCCAGGGGTTTTCATAAACAACAGCGGATGTTTTGGTTTTCCAGCCGCCGGTTTTTTCGTGCAGCAATGGCTTATGGGAATCTGGTTCGCGGCAATGGGTTTCGCTCATCAGTAATTACTCTTTAGCATCCAGGCGCGCGGGTTGTGGGTAAAACCCAACTTGGGGTAGTAGTCGTTGGCCTGGGGGGCCGCCAGCAACACCATCATGCATTCTGGTTGGGTGTGTTTTTGCACTTCGTCCAACAGTTGTTTGCCTATACCACGGCATTGGTAGGCTTCGTCTACCGCCAAATCGGCCAGATAGGTAACGTACACAAAATCCGTTAGCGCACGCGCTATACCCACCAGACGCTGATCGTCCCAGGCGGAAATAATTAAATTGGCGTTGTTGATCATACCGGCAAAAACATCCGGCTTATCTACCGGGCGGCGCGCACCCAGGCTGGTGCGCTGGTAAAGCGCAATCACCTGATCAATATCCAACGGCGCATCATGGCGGTAGGTGATAGTCATAAGCAGCCTGCAATCTTTAATGTAAGCGATGGGGTTCCAGCTGTATTGCTTCTATCTGGCCGCCCAACATAAGTACTCGGCCAAAATAGCGGTCCGCACCGGAAACGGTAAATTCAAAATAGAAAGCGCGCCAAAATACCAACTTACCCTGGCTGTTGCGCTTTAACCACAAACGGCGCAAATACACAGATTCATCGAGCATTTGCACCTGCATTTCATCGCAGTGCTTGCGCGCAGCCTGGTAGGCGCGCTCTTTAATATGCAGCGCATTGCGCCAATACAAAATCGCAATGCACAGGGCGATTAGCCACAACAACAAAGGGAGACTCAGCATGGCCACACAAACAGGAAAGGAGAATATTGCACAGCGAGCGTTCGACAGCTCTGCCGGAAGGAGCAGCTATGACAGCAGATAAAACGATCACCCAAAACAACAAGGGGCGATTGATTGCTCAATCACCCCTTGGTGGTTAACTCAACTTAGAGTGGAGTTACGTTTTCCGCTTGCGGGCCTTTTTGGCCTTGGGTTACTTCGAAAGTGACTTTTTGGCCTTCTTTCAAAGTTCTGCGACCGGATCCGTTGATTGCGCGGAAGTGAACGAATACATCGGCACCACCTTCACGCTCAATAAAACCGTAACCCTTGTCATCGTTAAACCATTTAACAACACCAGAGACTAGATCTGACATAAATTCCTCGTCTTGCATCAAAAAGTGTCAGCTATGCTGACCGAACAAATTAACCGACTTTACTAAAAGCCAGGGTGGTATAGCTTGTTAATAAAGCTATTGCTCAGGTCGTGGTGCGTCCAAGTGTCTTGAGCAAGCGGATGTCTTACAAAAGCCTAGTCTTGGGTCGAATCTCAATCTGTAGCGGTTCAAAATTAAAGCACTTGCACAGCGGGAGTCAAGCGATTCTCAGTGAATTTCGGCAATAAGTACATTATTTTGCCACTTGGGTAACAACCCCGGATTTAACCCGGCATATTGCGCCCGGATGAATCATCTTTGTCGTCGCCTGTTGCAGTTTTTGCGGGCACTTTTGCCAGTACCTCGTGCAAAAACAGTGCAACCGGGATGACAAAAAAACCGACAAGCATCACTTGGCGTTTAATAGCCTGGAATTCATAGCCCTGCTTGGCCAATTGGTAACAGGCCAGGCCCCAGGCGGCAGCGGCAAAATAACCCCAACGGTTGTGGCGGAATACACCCCAGGCAATAGCAGCTGTAACCAACGCCAAAAAAGCCCCGTAAGCATTACCAAAGGAAATAAACCCCAGCACTGAAGCAATTAATAACAACAGCAGGAGCAGATTTAATACCAGCGCCAGTGCGCGTGTTTTACTCATGAAAATGCCTCAGGGTACTGTTACTTTTTTACACCGTTGTGACACGCAAAAATTTATCAGTCGGAACTGGTTTTATTTTTGCCGCGCCAATCCTGATATTTTTTATGCACACCGCGGGTAAATGCCTGGGAGTAATCCTCCAACAAGTCCACCCCCACCAATACACCAATCACTACCAGGGATAATTTGATCGCCACCAGGTTGTAGCCAATGGCGATACACACGCCTATGGCCGCCAATGCCCAAATCGTTGCCGCCGAGGTCACCCCCAGCACCACACCATCGCGCGCCAGCATGACTCCGGCGCCGAGAAAACCTATGCCGGTAATTACCTGGCCGATAATGCGCGAGGGGTCTGTAACCACTTTTTCCGGCCCCGCCAGGCTGGCGGAAATCGCCAGGGAGGCGGCGACAAAAATATAAGTACCCAGGGTGATTAATGAGGAGGTGCGGATGCCCACCGGTTTGCCGCGCAGCTGGCGCTCCATACCGATAATGGTGCCGCACAGCAGCGATGTGCCCACCGCGGGCCAATCAAAGGGGGCGATGCTTAACAATGCCTCCATATTCATAGATAACCTCTGCGCTAATCCACTATGCCCAAGGCATTGTTGATAATGATTTTCTTAATGGCTGGCAGTGAGTCTAGTTGGCGCACTCCGGCATTGCGCAGCCAATTTACGGCCAAATTACGCGAACCAAATAAACGTTTGAAGGCTTCCATGGCACCCATCATGCCCAGGTTGCCGGCCAAACGCTGGCGCTGGTAGCGGCGCAGTATGGATTCATCCTGCAGCGGCAAACCGCGCTGGCGCGCGCGCGCCAGTTCCTGCGCCAATACGGCAACATCAAGCAAACCCAGGTTAACCCCCTGGCCGGCCAGGGGGTGGATATTGTGTGCCGCGTCGCCCACCAGGGCGATGCCCGGCTGTACGTAGTGGCTGGCGTGCCGCTGGCGCAGGGGAATGGCAAAACGCTGGGCGCAATGCTCAACAGCACCCAAACGATATTCAAAAGCGGCGCCCAGGCGCGCGCAAAATTCGCAGTCATCCAGCGCCATTAATTGCTCTGCCAGGGCGGTATCCGCCGACCAAACAATCGAGCAGTAATGGCTATCGCCCTGGTGCTGCAAAGGTAAAAAGGCCAGCGGCCCTGTGTGCATAAACCGCTGCCAGGCGGTGAATTCATGGGACTTTTCGCTGCGCACCGTGGTGATAATTGCCTGCTGCCCGTAATCCCACTCGCGGGTGCTGAATCCCGCCAGCTCGCGCACTTTGGAGCGGGCGCCATCGGCGGCAATTAACAGGGATGCGCCCAGGCTGGCACCGCTGGATAGATGAATAATGGTTTTGTCTGTTGCTGTCTCGCGCTGCACCAGCGACTCCACCGCCGCCGGCTGCAGCAGCTGGATATTGCCCAGCTGCGCCATGCGCTGGCGCAATGCCTGGACTATCACCGAATTTTCCACGATATAACCCAGTTGCGGCTGACGCACTTCAGCGGCATCAAAATGGATGGCCGCCGTGCCTTCACCATCCCAGACTTTCATATCGCTGTAGGCGCACAGCCGCTGGGCGACTATGGCATCCCAACAGCCAATCTGTGCCAGCAACTGCTGGGAGGCCAGGGTGAGGGCAACCACCCGGGGGTCAAAATCCACGCCTTGATAGCGGGGCGTTTCTCCACCGGCCTCAATAACGGCAATGCGCCACTCGGGCGCAGCCTGCGCAACCGCACAGGCGAGGCTGGCGCCCACCAAACCGGCGCCGACAATAGCCAGGTCGACCTGGCCAATATCCATTTGCGGCGCGCAGGCAGTTGCCGCCACCGCACTCGCAGGCACAACAACACCATCCCCGGCCGGCAGCTCGCGCCAGCGGAATTGGCGCCCGCCGGTGCCCATGGTGTGGGCGGCAAAACGGCGTTTGAGCGGCGCCAGGGTTTCCAGGCTGAGCAAGCCCAGGTGGCGCAAAGCCACCAGTGGCAACTGCGCCGAGGAAAACAGGCGCACCAATTTATCGCTGAATTCCAGGGTGAGTTGCTGATCCAGGCTCTGCCGCGCCATATAGCTTTGCAGCAGCGCCAGGTCGCCGGGGGATTTATCGGGCATCAGGCGCAGGCTTTCCACCAGGGCGGCGCAATCGCGCAGTGCCAAGTTGAAACCCTGGCCTGCCACCGGATGTAAAAAGTGGGCGGCGTTGCCCAGTAATACCAGATGCGAGCGGATTTGCTCTTCCGCCAGCACCAATTGCAGCGGGTAGGCAAAACGCTTGGCGACGCGGGTAAAGCGGCCGGCGCGAAAACCAAACTCCTGCTGCAAGCGCGCCAGGAATTCCCCATCCGGCAAGGCCATAACCGCATCGGCCTGTTCCGCCGGCAGGGTCCACACCAGTGCCGCACGGCTTGCCTGGGGCGATTCCCCCAAGGGCAGAAGGGCAATAGGCCCCTGCTCGGTAAAGCGCTCGTAGGCGATACCGGCGTGGGGCTGGCTAAACTCCAGGTTGGTGATAAGTGCGGTTTGGCCGTAGTCGCGCACCTGGGTGGCAATACCCAGGGCGCGGCGCAGGGGTGAATCGCCGCCATCGGCCACCACCGCCAGGCGGGCATGGAGGCTGAAACCGCCAGCGGGACTCGTCACCTCCAACAGAACACCATCGGCCAGCGGGTTGATCTGCTCAACACTGGCGGGGGCCAGGCATTGGATATTGGCCTGGGCCTGCACATGGCCGAGCAGCACCTGGCCGAGCCAGGCGTTCTCCACCACATAGCCAACGGCATCCAGGGATTGCTCGCCGGCGTCGATTAAGCCACCCAGCAGGTGGCCGCGATCCGACACATGCACTTGCCGGATGGCCGTAACATGGGCCGCCAGCCGCTGCCACACGCCCAGCTCGCGCAGGATTTCCACACTGCCCTGGGCGAGCGCAGTGGAGCGCGCATCAAAACTGGGTTGATAGGCCTGGCCGTTATCTACCAGGGGCTGGCTTTCAATTAAGGCAATAGATAAGTGCGGCAGGGCGGCGGCGAGCATACTGGCGAGGCTGGTGCCCACCATGCCGCCACCGATAATGGCGATATCCACCGCTTGCACCTTGGCCATGCCGATCAAGCTGCCGCCATCAAGGCTTCAATTTCAGCGACGGTTTTGGGGACGCCGCTGGTGAGCACTTCATGGCCATCTTTGGTGATGACCACATCGTCTTCAATACGTATGCCTATACCGCGCCATTTTTTAGCGACCCGCTCGTTGTCGGGCGCCACATAAATACCCGGCTCCACCGTCAGTACCATGCCCGGCTCCAGTACGCGCCACTCGCCGCCGACCTTGTAATCACCCACATCGTGCACATCCATCCCCAGCCAGTGGCCGGCGCGGTGCATATAAAATTCTTTGTAGGCTTCGGCCTGGATCAATTCACCGACATTGCCTTCCAGCAAACCAACCTTGACCAAGCCTTCGGTAATCACCCGCACTGTCGCCTCGTGGGGATCATTCCAGTGCTTGCCCGGTTTGCATTCGGCGATGGCCGCCAGCTGCGCCTGTAAACAAATCTCGTAGAGTGCTTTTTGCTCGGGGGAAAATTTGCCGTTGACGGGAAAGGTGCGGGTGATGTCGGCGGCGTAGTAATCCAATTCACAGCCGGCGTCGATCAATACCAGGTCGCCATTTTTCAGCGGCGCGGAGTTTTCAATGTAGTGGAGGATGCAGCCATTTTTACCGCCGCCGACGATGGTGTTGTAGGCTGGAAAGCGCGCGCCACTCATGTTGAATTCGTGCAGGATTTCCGCTTCCAGTTGATATTCCATGACGCCTGGTTTGCAGGCCTGCATGGCCCGCACATGGGCGCGCGCCGATATATCGCCCGCCTCTTTCATCACGCGCAATTCCGCCGCGCTTTTGAACAGGCGCATATCATTTAAAAAATGGCTGAGATCCAAAAATTCACCGGGTGGTGTCGCGCCGGAGCGCACCTTTGCGCGAATGGTATTCACCCAATCCATCACATGCTTGTCGAAATCCGCATCCTTACCCATGGCGTAATAAACGCGCTGCTTGCCTTCAAGCAAGCCGGGTAAAATATCGTCTATATCGTCGATGGGAAAAGCATCGTCCGCTTCAAATTCGCTGCAGGCACCCTCAGGGCCTGCGCGATAGCCATCCCAAATTTCCCGCTCGCGGTTGCGCTCGCG
>CAMLRI010000112.1 GCA_946482385.1 uncultured Cellvibrio sp. | reverse complement strand
AAAATTCGGCGCGCAATTCGCGGAAAGCTTCGATAACACTTTCTGCCGCTTTTTGGGTTTCGGCCAAAACTATGCCGCGCCCTTGGGTGCCCTCGCAGAGCTTTAACACCAGCGGTGTACCGCCCACTAATTTAATCAGCTCTTTGGTGTCGTGCACGTTGTAGGCGAAACTGGTTTTGGGCAAGCCAATGCCTTTGCGCGAGAGCAGTTGCAGCGCGCGCAATTTATCGCGCGAGCGGCCCAGGGCGATGGATTCGGTGAGGCAGTAAACGCCCATCATTTCAAACTGGCGAATGACGGCTAAGCCGTAGTGGGTTACCGAGGCGCCTATGCGCGGGATTACCGCGTCATAACCTTCCAGCTTTTCGCCCATGTACCAAATGGCCGGGCTGGCGGAGGCTATGTCGATATAGCATTTAAGGATGTCGATAACCTTCACTTCATGGCCGCGCTGAATGCAGGCTTCCACCAGGCGGCGGGTGGAGTAAAGGCGACGGTTGCGCGAGAGTATGGCGATTTTCATAACAGACCTGATAAGTGTCGGAATTAACCGGAATTAGAGTGCCGATTGCGGCGGCTGGTGGCGGTTGCCGCCCAGTACAAAAGATTGGCTGCTGTCGACCAGGAAGCGGTGCTTGAGCGCACTGCGGCCCAGCAACATGCGAAAGCGCATATTTTCCCGGTCGGTAAGGGTGACTTCGATGGGGAAGGCTTCGCCGTGGATGACCAGGGTAGTTTCAATGACATAGCGCTCCTCGGTATGGCCACCGGAATCGGTCACACGGCGCAAATCCTTAACCGGCGCCTGGCATTCAATGCAGGTGAGGCTGTCCTTTTGCAGGGGATGCAAGCCAAAGCGCACCCAGGTCTTCCCCTCCTGTTGATAAGGCGTAACATAGTAAGCGTGGAGCGCGCTGGTTTTGGCCCCGGTATCTACCTTGGCTTTGATGTGGCCTATGGCCAAATCGGGCAGGCCAACCCACTCGCGCCAGCCCAAAATATCCTGTTGTAGTGTGTTCAAAGGGTGTCCTCTTTAGCCATGTTTTTAGCAGTGCCAAGCATCCATAAATAGGGGTCGTTTATGGCTGCGCTTTTTACCTTAGACGAGCCACCTGGGTAAAAGAAAAAATCTTTATAACGGCGCAAGAATTTGCTTTTGTTTTAAGGCCGGCTATGGTAAATAGCGCCGGCACAGCGCCACCCTCAGGTAATAAGCCGATGTTGCGCGCCCCACTCTTAACCACCCCTATATCTGTTAATACTGGAGTAGTCTTATGTCTGTAGATGTAGAGTCGCAAGATGCAGATCTGATCGGTGAAAGCATTGAAATCGAGGATGAAGAGGCAACCCCAAAGCTCACCGGTAAAGAAGCCAGCCAGCACACCCTGGAAATGCGCCGCAAAATAGAAGACCGTTTGGAGCGCCGCCGTATTAAAGACCAATTAGGTTACGGCGATTTTTCAGACCTGGATTTTTAATCCTCTGGATCTCCCAGGCTCCGGGCATGCCCGGGGCCAACTTCCCGCCTTATTACTTTTTATTGTTATCCCTTATTCCAACCGCACATTATCCCAATAAGCCCTGCGCCCTTCCGGCAAATCTTTGCTGAACAGGGTGACATGGGTTATCTGGGCTAGATCCATTCGCCGCCCCTTGGGCGCCTTGGCGATATCCTCCAAGGAAAACCGCAGCAGATTCCACCCCGGCACCAACAGCAATGATTGGTTA
Source organism: uncultured Cellvibrio sp. (assembly GCA_946482385.1). The sequence continues at coordinate 5,249 of CAMLRI010000112.1, read as the reverse complement.
AACCTATCGCTATAGGCGTTGCCATTGCGGTTGTGCTGGCGATCATTGACCCGCAAGGTTAAACGCAGGGGTTCCGTGCCAGGAATATAAATATCCATCGCCAATGCTTTATAACCAGACCAGTCACCGCGATAAACCTCCAGGTCAATCGTTGAATAGCCTTTAGGATAAAAATGCATGGCCAGCGAATAATTTCCCTGGCTGGCCTGCTCGCTACTGCGCCACACCCGGCCACTGGCCCGACGCCGCTCCAGGGAGGATTCAAACCCAGCCAACTGCGGGAACTGCCAAGCCTGTTTTACTTCCACCGCCAGGGCGATAACAACACCCGCCAAGCCTGGCAGCACCAGGGCAGTACACAACAGAAGCAAACCCAGGGGGTAGCGCTTGGGATAGGCCCACACCAAACCCAGCCATAAGCCGACCAGATTGTTGGCGACATCCTGCCAGCTGGCATCGCGCCCCAGGTGCTTTTGGATATATTCAATCGCCACACTGGCCAGCAACACCGCCAGGGATGCACCCAGCCATAAATGCAGGCCGCGCTCGCGGGTTAAGCGCTGCAACAAAATACCCAACACTGCAAAAAAAATTACATGCCCCAGGTTCCATACACTGCGAAACACTGGTGTGGCTAACCAATCTGGGCCGCCCACAAAAAAAAATGGCACCACCAACAGCAGCGCCACCATTAAAGAACCGGAAACCTTCACACAAACTCCAACACGCAAACGCGATTAATAATGGGAGTACCCCATACCGTTAAATTGTTTAGCCAGGTTGGTGGCGTAGTTGTCGGTCATGCCGCTGATGTAATCAATCACTGCCATCAGCGCCAGGTATTGGTAATTGCTTTCCTTTTTACTCACCAGCGGGTGGAAATTATTTTCGCCGATCAACGCCATCACCCGGTTGTCTTTGTAAGTCATTTGCGCCGGGTCCCCCAGGGAGGCGTAGACCGCGCTGCAAATAGTATCCAGCAGTGTGCCTATCACCGTGTAGGCACCAATTTCCAATTCCACCCGGCGCGAGTGGTTGAATATTTTGCGCTTGGCTAAATCCTTGGCCGCTTGCACCGCATCGCGCACCTTGGGTTCGCACAGGGAAATCAAATCGCCTTCCACTTCGCCGTGTAAAAACGCTTCCTGGTGGCGGATAAACGCCTGGGTGCCCGCCTGGATAAATGCATCAATTACCTTGCCCCGCACCAGCGCCGGCTTGCGACCATCGTTAACTTTTTTCAGCAGCCGCTGCAAATCGTCCAACTGGGGCGAATCGGCAATTACCGGGTGCAGCAATTCGTAAATTTCCGCCCACTGCAAAATCCCCATTTCCAAACCATCTTCCAGGTCGATAATGCCGTAGCAAAAATCGTCGGCAGCCTCCATTAAATACACCAAGGGGTGGCGACAATACCAATCGCTGCCGCGCTCGATCAGGCCGGTTTTTTGCGCGATTTCGTGAAAGTAATGGCGCTCGGATTGGAAGATACCGTACTTGTTATTTTTCGGGCGCTGCCCCATGACGGTGGGCGATGAAGTCCAGGGGTATTTAATGGACGAGGCCAGGGTGGCATAGGTCAAACGCATACCGTCATGGTACTGGTGGTATTCAGATGTTGTCAGTACCCGCAAGCCCTGGGCATTGCCTTCAAACGCGCGAATGTCGTCCTGCTCCGCTGGCGATAGCTCGCGCAAAAATTCCGCGCCCTCTTTTTGGAACCAGTTGCGAATCGCATCTTCCCCGGTGTGGCCAAAAGGCGGGTTGCCAATATCGTGCGCCAGGCAGGTGGCCTGCACTATGTCGCCAATATCTGTCGGCCAAATATGGGCAGGCAAATCGCCTTTATCTTTCAGAGCCTGGCCAACGCGAATCCCCAGGGTGCGGCCCACACAGGCCACCTCCAAACTGTGGGTCATACGGTTGTGGATATGGTCGTTGGTGGCCAGGGGGTGCACCTGCGTCTTGCGCGCCAGGCGGCGGAAGGCGCCGGAAAAAATAATCTTGTCGTGATCCGAGTGAAACGGCGAGCGCCCCTCCTCATGCTTGGCGGCACGCTGCCCCAGGCGATCGGCGCAGAGGAGTTGGTTCCAGTTCATGCTCATAAAAAATTCCAGTAATAGACACATTGATCTTATATAGAGGTGCTGGCGCGATTCTGCAGCAATTGCCCCCTAAAACCCAGCAACAGTCGCACCCCTATCGCCTTGAACGCAAAATCGCGCACCAAGCTGAACCCGCATGCACAGCCCCCTGCACAAGATGGGCGCATAAAAAAATCCCAACGGCCGTTGAAAAACACCTGGCCAGCACGCGGTAAAAATTACATAACCAATTGATTTTTATTATTTTTTAAGTAGCACAAAGGATGATTGTGGCGCCACAAAAAAGCCTGGCACGGTTTCTGCTGAATACAAACTTGTATCCAAGATTGTATATAAAACGCAGGAATCCGCATGAGCCAAACCCACGGTTGGACAATTAATGAATGGCGCGCCGCTTACCAGGCCGGTCACCTGGAACCGGAAACAGCACTGATCCAGCTGCGCGAGCAGATAGACCCGGCTGACCACAGCTGGATCTATCTATTGTCCGCAGCCGAGCTGCAGCAACAACTCAGCGCCCTACCCAGCCTGGGCACAGTGGACACCCTGCCGCTGTACGGCATTCCCTTTGCGGTGAAAGACAACATAGACGTTGCAGGCATACCCACCACCGCCGGCTGCCCTGCCTTTACCTATATCCCCCAGGCCGATGCCACCAGTGTGGCGCGGCTAAAAGCGGCGGGCGCCATAGTGATCGGCAAAACCAACCTGGACCAATTCGCCACTGGCCTGGTGGGCACCCGCTCACCCTATGGCGCCGTGCCCAATAGTTTTAACCCGGATTATGTTTCTGGCGGCTCCAGCTCCGGTTCGGCCACCTGCGTTGCGCAGGGCCTGGTGCCCTTTAGCCTGGGCACAGACACCGCCGGCTCCGGCCGCGTGCCCGCCGGTTTTAACAATATTGTGGGGCTAAAACCCAGCAAAGGCCGTTTCAGCACCAGCGGTGTGGTGCCCGCCTGCCGTAGCCTGGATTGCGTTTCTATTTTTGCGCTCACGGTGAGCGACGCTGAAAATATTGCACAGATCATGGAAGGCTTCGACGAAAGCGATAGCTACTCGCGCCACCCAGGCGCAACCGCACGCTACTTTTCCAGCAAACCCCGCTTTGCCATTCCGCAAAATCCCAACTGGTTTGGCGATAGCCAGGCGCAAGCCGCCTGGGAGCAAAGCCTTCACAAAATGCGGGCATTGGGCGTGGATATTATCGAGATGGATTTCGCCCCCATGTATCAACTGGCGCAGCTACTTTATGGCGGTGCCTGGGTGGCAGAGCGCCACGCCGCCATCGGCGAATTTATGCAAAACCACGCCGAAGATATGAATGAAGTAGTCCGCAGCATTGTTGCAAAAGCGATAAGTTTTTCCGCTACCGATGCATTCGCTGCCGAATACCAACGCGCCGAGCTTGCGCGAAAAATTCAATTGCTGATGGCCGGTGTGGATGCACTCTTGGTGCCCACCGCACCGCGCCACCCCAGTATGGCCCAGGTGAATGCCGACCCTATTGGCGTTAACAGCCAGCTGGGCACCTACACCAATTTTGTCAACCTGGCCGATTGCTCGGCCCTTGCGCTGCCCGCAGCCATGCGCAGCGATGGCCTGCCGTTTGGCATCACCCTGATTGCCCCCGCCTGGCAAGACGCCGCCCTCGCCGCCTTTGGTAAACACTGGCAGGCCGCCAGCGAATTACCCCTGGGGGCCACGGGCAAACCGCTGCCGCAATTCAGCGCAGAAAAAAATCCACCCAAGGGTTATGTGCGCTTGGCAGTGGTGGGCGCTCACCTTACCGGCATGCCGCTCAATAGCCAATTGCAGGAGCGCAACGCGCTGTTTGTAGAGAGCAGTTTCACCGCCAAAAATTATCGCCTGTACGCATTGCCCAACACCACACCACCCAAACCCGGATTAATTCGCACAAATTCTCAAGGTGCAGAAATTATTGTGGAACTCTGGGATGTGCCTGTGCAGCACTTTGGCAGTTTTGTCGCCTTGATTCCCGCACCACTCGGCATAGGCACACTCACCTTGAACGATGGCCGCGAAGTAAAAGGTTTTATTTGCGAGGGCGCTGCCGTAGCAGGCGCCACCGATATTACCCACCTGGGTGGCTGGCGGGCTTATATCAAATCACTACAGAAGTAATCCCCTCCCGGCCTCCCCTTTTACCAAGGGGAGGGGCGAAACTGCGGAGCTTTTTCGCGGGAAGTCACTCCCTCCCTTTGCAAAAGGGCAGAGTGAAACTGCGGAGCCTTTTCGCGGGGAGTCGCCCCTCCCTTTGTAAAAGGGAGGGCCGGGGAGGGATTAACAACAAAATTACAGTCGGAGAAGAAGCATGTTGAAAACTGTCCTTATCGCCAACCGCGGGGAAATTGCGGTTCGCATCGCCAAAACCCTGAAAAAAATGGGCATAGAATCCGTTGCTGTCTATTCCGATGCAGACCGCAATTCCGCCCATGTTACCGCCTGCGATAAAGCGGTGTGCCTGGGCGGCAACACCGCTGCCGACAGTTATTTAAAAGCCGATTTAATTCTCGCAGCCGCTAAGGAAACCGGCGCCCAAGCCATTATTCCCGGTTACGGTTTCCTTTCGGAAAACGCCAACTTTTGTGAAAAGTGCGAAGCCGAAGGCATTGCCTTTTGCGGCCCAACCCCCGCACAAATCCGCCAATTTGGTTTAAAGCACACTTCCCGTGAGCTCGCCGAACAAGCCGGCGTGCCGCTCACGCCCGGCACAGGTTTGTTAGGTTCTGTGGAAGAAGCCACCCGCGCCGCGGCACAGCTAGGTTATCCGGTTATGCTAAAAAGCACCGCCGGCGGTGGCGGCATAGGTTTAACGCGCTGCAACAGCGAAGCCGAATTAATTAACGCTTATGAAAGTGTGAAACGTTTAGGGCAAAACTTTTTTAGCGATAGTGGTGTATTCCTGGAGCGTTTTGTCGATAACGCCCGCCACGTGGAAGTGCAAATTTTTGGCGATGGCCAAGGCAATGTATTGGCCCTGGGCGAACGCGATTGCTCCTTGCAGCGCCGCAACCAAAAAGTAGTGGAGGAAACCCCCGCGCCCAATTTGCCCGCTGCCACCCGCGAAAAATTACTCGCTGCATCGGTCAGCCTGGGCAAAATGGTCAACTACCGCTCGGCGGG
>CAMLRI010000111.1 GCA_946482385.1 uncultured Cellvibrio sp. | reverse complement strand
CCCATCATCCATAAATAACAGGCTTAGCTCTTGTTCGTAGACCGCTGCTGCCAGAACGGCATCCAGGGCTTCCCGTGCGCGATTAGAGCCGTAAGGTGCCTGGCGGCTAATGACCATGATTTTTTTGCTCATCTCAGGCTCCAAAGGTGATCAGTCTGTCAGAGCTGACGGCAGCTTCCAGTAATTGCCCCAAGCCGCTGATACTAAAACCATCGGCCAGGTTATTTCCTGGTTTGTTATAGCGTTTGGCCTCTTCTTCGTTTATCACCCCCCGGCGCAGTGCTGCGGCAATGCATATCACCAAATCGACCCGGTGTTGATGTGCCAGCTGTTGCCAAGCACTGACAAGATTGAATTCATCTTGGGGCGGGGCTGCCAGATTGGTGCTGTTGTGAATTCCGTCCTGATAAAAAAATACCCGATGCAGCTCGTGCCCCTGTGCCAAAACGGCTTGGGCAAAGCGCAGGGCGCTATAGCTGGCTTGGGATGAATAGGGTGCCGCGTAAACAGCAAGAGAGAAACTTGACATTCGTTAGGCTCAAATAACTGAGGCTCCCGCAGGAGCCTCAGTGGTTGATATCGGCAGGTATAAATTAATCGTCGCTAGCAACACCCAGCAGGTGCAACAAGCTGGTAAAAATGTTCACGATAGAAAGGTAAAGATTAGTGGTGGCCATGATGTAGTTGGTTTCGCCGCCGTGAATAATCTCACTGGTTTGATAGAGAATGAGGGCAGACATCAACAAAATGATGCCAGCCGAAAATACCAATGATAAGGCGGAAAATTGATAACCCAGCAGGCTGGCAATCAGCAGGAATGCCATAACCACCAACATGGTAATCATCCCCACCGCAATAAAACCGCCGAGGAAGCTGAAGTTTTTGCGGCTGGTCAGAGTGTAGGCGGACAGCGTTAAGAAAACCAGGGCGGTGCCGCCCAGGGCCTGGGCGATAATGGTGCCGCCATTGGCCATTGCCAAGTAGTGGTTCAGTACTGGGCCAAGGCCAGCGCCAATCAAGCCGGTAAAGGCGAATACTACACCCAGGCCGGCGGAGGAGTTGGCAGTGCGCGGCAGTACGAACCAAATCAGTGCCATAGCAGCAAAGCTCATTATCAGGCCCATACCGCGCCCCATACCAATAGCCATAGAGATCCCGGCGGTCAGCGCGCTAAGTGCCAGCGTCAGGCCAAGCAGCATATAGGTGTTGCGCAATACCTTGTTGATTTCAACAGTGCCCAGCGTTTGTGTGGATTGCATGGGAGTAGGCTCGTACATGTGGGTCTCCTTTTAGTGGCAATAAGTTGCTGTTAAGCAGTGCGTCGATAATACAAAGCTAATTCACTAAAGCCAAGCTCGGTCGGATAAGGGGTAAGCCGGCCGCTAAAGCTGGCTGTTATTTTGAGCATTTATTGACAAAAAAGTTCGCCAATAAAAAAGGCGCTGGTGTTATCCAGCGCCTTTGGTATGGCGGAAGGGCAGGGATTTGAACCCTGGGTAGGCTTTCACCTACGCCGGTTTTCAAGACCGGTGCATTAAACCACTCTGCCACCCTTCCGAAGTGGAGCGAATTATACAGAGGTTTTTGTTATGAGCAAGAGCAATAAAAGAAAAAGTGTTGTAGAAAATATTGTTGGTGCACGCGATTTTTTGCGGTAAATAAAAAAACCGCGCATGGTGAGTACGCGGTTTTTTCGGTGAGACAAAGGTTAAGTAATACTAGGATTGTTCACCGGAGTTGCGTCTGGATAGACGCGGGTCATTCGATGGGCGATTGAGTGGACGCGGGTTGTGCTCAACACTGGGTGGTAAGCTGGTGTCCAGCGCTTGCAATGACTTTTGCTCGGGTGTCTCAGTCACAATGGTTACCTGGCCAATCGGCTTGGGCGACAAGCGAGGGTCATTGTTGGCGCGTCCTCCCGCCGTGGGCGCAACTACTTCGGTGGCAACACTAACCGTTTCGGGCAAGCTAATGCTGGCGCTGGGTGTTGCAATTGCCTCAGGCTGTGGTTCAACGGCTGCGGCTGTTTCTACAATGGTTTCTGCTTGAGTAATTTGGGGCTCACTTACGGCCTCTTCTGCAGGCGGGGCCTCACTGGCAACCTTTGTTTCCTCTTTTGCTGGTGCCTGCTGCTCGAACTCAAATTGAGGTTGAGAGGGAGCAGTGCTAAGGGGTGAAGCAATAGTCGAGACCGCAGCAACCTGTTGTTCATGCTCGGCAATAGCCGCTGAAATTTGGCGAGCCAGCTCCGCCGCTTCACTCAGGGGTTTGCCAGTTTCTTGTGGTTCGTCTGGTGTGTTGCCGATTTCCTCTGCAGATACTTCTGTATTTTCACCATCGTAGTTGTCGCGGCGACCGCGGCGACGCTGTTGGCCGCGCGAGCGGCGACCAGCAGGGCGGCGTGATGGGCGCTGTTCGCCATCATCCTGATCCAACTCGTTGATGGATTCATTGTTGTCAGCAGCAATTTCATCCGGCTGTTGCACTTGGCGTAAGTTGTCGCGATCTTCGCGTGGCTCGCGCGGTGCGCGTTCCTGGCGGGGGGCGCGCTCCTCACGAGGCTGACGCTCCTCGCGTGCCGGGCGTTCGTCGCGGGCTTGACGCTCTTCTCTAGGCTGGCGTTCCTCTCTGGCTTGGCGCTCCTCCCTAGGTTGACGCTCGTCGCGTGCCGGGCGCGGTTGACGGCGCGATTGGCGCTCATCGCCATTTGAGTCGCGCTGCTGACGGCCGCTGCGCGATTCTTCTGGTTGTTGCTCGCGTTTGGCCTCGGGAGTGCGTTGCTCCAGGTTATCGCGGATTTCGCGATCATCTTTGCGGTCGCGGCGACGACCATCGCGACCATCGCGGCGGTTGCGCGATGAGCTACGGCGGTTGTCGCGCTTGTTGTCGCGCTTGGATTTTTTCTTTTCTTCTTCATCGCTGCCAAACAGGCCGCCGATGGATTTGAGGATGCGGCTGAGCAGCCCTGGTTTTTTGGCTGGCTCGGGCGCGGGTTGGCTGGGCGCGGTCAATTGCACAATAGGCTTGGGCATGGCGCCAATTTTAGCGGTTACATCCTCTTCGTCTTCTTTGTGCTCATCGGCATGGGCGACGATTTTGTAGCTGGTCTCCAGGGTGCCTTCATCGTCATCGCGCAAGCGTTGGACTTCAAAATGCGGGGTCATGAGTTCGGCGCTGGGTACAATTACCACGCGGGTGTTATTGCGCGACTCAATGCTGGATATGGTTTTGCGTTTTTCGTTAAGCAGATAAGTGGCAACAGATACCGGGCAAATGGCGCGGATTTCGGCGCTGCGGTCTTTTTGCGCCTCGTCTTCAACCAAGCGCAGAATGGATAGCGCCAGGGAGCGAGTGCTGCGAATAGTGCCAACGCCGTCGCAGCGGGGACAAATTTTGGAGTGGGTTTCGCCCAGTGATGGACGGAGACGTTGGCGTGACATTTCCAGCAGGCCGAAACGGGAAATACGGCCAATTTGCACCCGCGCGCGATCCATCATCAGGGCATCACGCACGCGATTTTCCACCTCGCGCTGGTTGCGTACTGGTTGCATATCGATAAAGTCGATAACCACTAGGCCGCCCATATCGCGCAAGCGCAGTTGGCGAGCTATTTCGTCAGCGGCTTCCAGGTTGGTTTGCAGGGCGGTTTCCTCGATATCGCCGCCTTTGGTGGCGCGTGAGGAGTTGATGTCGATGGCCACCAGGGCTTCAGTAACATCGATCACAATGGAGCCACCGGAAGGCAGTTTCACTTCGCGCTGGAAGGCGGTCTCAATTTGGGATTCGATTTGGTAGCGATTGAATAGCGGTATGTCGTCCTGGTACAGCTTTACTTTGCTGCGATAGTTGGGCATTACCTGTTGGATAAAGCCGGCCGCCAGATCAAAAGCCTCTTTATTGTCCACGATCACTTCGCCTACATCTTGGCGTAGATAGTCGCGAATGGCGCGGATAATGACGTTGCTTTCCTGGAACAGGAAGGCGGGTGCGGGGGAGCGTTTGGCGGCGCTGTCGATAGAGTCCCAGAGTTGCAACAGGTAGTTGAGGTCCCACTGCAGCTCTTCGGCGCTGCGGCCAACACCGGCGGTGCGGATAATGACGCCCATGCCTTGTGGTACTTCAATTTCACCCAGGGCATCTTTTAATTCGGCGCGATCCTCGCCTTCAATACGGCGCGATATACCGCCTGCGCGAGGGTTGTTGGGCATAAGCACCAAGTAGCGGCCTGCCAGGCTGATAAAGGTGGTTAGTGCGGCGCCTTTGTTGCCGCGCTCTTCTTTGTCGATCTGGACAATAACTTCAGTGCCTTCCTTTAGTACATCCTTGATTTTGATGCGGCCATCGCTATCGCCGGAGTTTTTGCTGAAGTATTCGCGGGAAATTTCCTTGAGGGGGAGGAAGCCATGGCGTTCGGCACCGTAGTCAACGAAAGCGGCTTCAAGGCTGGGTTCTACGCGGGTAATTTTGCCTTTGTAAATGTTGGATTTTTTTTGTTCGCGGCTGCGGTTTTCGATATCCAGATCATAAAGCCACTGGCCATCGACCAGCGCTACGCGCAACTCTTCCGGTTGAGTTGCATTGATGAGCATTCTTTTCATGTGTTACCTAAAAGTTGTACCGGGTTGTTGTAAACGCCTGGTGCAGACTTAATTAGTGTTAACACAGCGATGTTTTGCGCAACCTCGTGGACTAGCGCGCTGCATTGGCTCGCGCTAGCGGTTGGTGGAGTGGCCGTCAGGTGGTCAGGTGCTCGCTTGTCAGCGACTGGCATAACCTGGGGGCTGTCCCATTTGGCTCATTGCTCAGGCCTGGTTGGCCTGTCTATTTGTACTGAGCGTTTATTCCTCGCCTGCCTGTGGCTGCCATAGGGCAGCCAGAGCGGTTTGGTGTCAGTTGTCAGTCAATCGGAACCTCTGTGGTCAGCCGTGCGCAGCGGATCTTATGGATGGCTGGCGGCAGGGGTATCAGGCACAGGTTGCTGTCATGGGCACCTGTGGGTTCCGGTTGGCTAATCTGTGGCGCGGGAGTCTGGTTAGCCTGTTTGGCGGTATCAGCTAGCGGCCTTGCTTTCGGCTTATACAAATAGCATCAAGAGTTCTACAAAACAAAACGCTGCGAACATTAACTTTGTCTGTGTCGGCGCGTTTGCTGCGTCAGTTGTCTAGCTGGGCACGACAACTGACGTTTCGTCAGTTTTTTTGAGGTCTGGCCTAAAACTTGTCGCCTGGGCGATTCAGGGTTGAATGGCAGATGCCTCTGCTGGCAGCGGTATTTCCTTGCGATACGCCTCTAAGAGCTTGCGTTATCCGGAAACCAGCCTGTAACAGCCGCTTGACTATAGCAGCTATCCCGATAGCCAGCAATCAAATAACCTTTAGCTATTAAGGGCTTATTACTCGTGCGTGGCTTATCGGTTATCATGGCGTCCATGAAAAATCGCCCTCCCTTTCGTCCATCCCCGCGCCCTGCGGGATCGCCTTCCCCGGTTGATCGTCAATTACATGTGGCTGATCGTCAGGAGTCTGTAATCAATGCCCAAGTCAGGCTAATACCTATTGATGCCGATCAGGCAAGTCAGCGCCTGGATAACTTCCTGATGGCGAAGCTTAAGGGGGTGCCCAAGTCGCGCATTTATAACCTGATACGCAAAGGGGAGGTGCGCGTTAATAAGGGGCGCACCAAGCCGGACTACAAGTTGCAGGAGGGGGATCTGGTGCGAGTGCCTCCGGTGCGTGTGGCGGAGCCCGAGCAAGAGCAGGCGAAGGCCAGCAACCAGATGGTGGCCCTACTTAATCGCTCTATTTTGTTTGAAGATGATGGACTCCTGGTGATTAATAAGCCGCCGGGTTTGGCGGTGCATGGCGGCAGTGGCGTCAGCTTGGGGCTTATAGAAACCCTGCGGCAGATGCGCCCCGATGCGCGCTACCTGGAATTGGTTCATCGCCTCGACAGGGACACCTCCGGTTGCCTTATGGTGGCGAAAAAGCGCAGTTACTTACGTCATCTGCAAGCTGCTCTGCGCGATAAAACCAGCGCTCAGGTAGAAAAGGTCTATCGCGCCCTGGTGGTGGGGGCTTGGCCCAAGCGCAACCTGCAAATCAATGCGCCTTTATTGCGGGTGGAGGTGGGTAATGACGAGCGTATTGTTAAGGTGCACCGCGAAGGTAAACCCAGCCTGACCTTATTTAAGGTGATACAGGCATTTGAGGGTTTTACCCTGATTGAGGCCCGGCCGGTTACCGGGCGCACCCATCAAATTCGCGTACACGCCCAGTACGCAGGGCATAGCCTGGTGGGTGATGAAAAATACGGGGACGATGAGTTGAATACCCGTATGCGCTCTTTGGGGGTTAAACGTTTGTTTTTGCACGCATCTGCCCTTGGGTTTGTGTTGCCGGGCGCATCGGCAATGACTTGGGTGGAGGCTCCTTTGCCGGATGATTTGGCGCAGCCGTTGCTGCAGTTGGTTCCGGTAACTAATTGATTTTATCGTTGGAGATTCCTGTTGTTATTGATTTTTGATTGGGATGGCACCCTTTGCGATTCGACGCTCACTATCACTCGCGCAATGCAGGCAGCTGCAGTTGACATGGGTTGGCAGCCGCTGGAGGATCATGAAATCCACGAAATTATTGGTCTGGGTTTGCCAGAGGCCTTGATGCGCCTTTATCCACAGGTGTCGGTGGCTGAGCGCCAGTCATTGCGCGACGCCTATGCTCATCATTTTGTGCGTCTCGACCAGGAGCAGCCGGCTGAGCTGTTTCCCCAGGTAAAGCCTACCCTGGATTGGCTAAAGGCTCAGGGCCATGGTCTGGCGGTGGCGACGGGCAAAAGCCGTCGGGGCCTGGATCGTATTTTTGGTGTTATGGGGTTGGTTGATTATTTTGATGCTTCCCGCTGTGCTGATGAGACCGCCTCCAAGCCGGACCCCAGGATGCTGCAGGAGCTGCTGCGTGAATTTGATGCTGATCCTGCGGAGGCGGTGATGGTGGGT